>JAICLN010000044.1 GCA_025925615.1 Actinomycetospora sp.
AGCTTCTGCCACTCCAGCCAGCGCTCCTGCACCTGGCGGAACATGTTGCCGCGGATCGCGCCGTCGGAAGCACCGTAGACGCGGTGGTCCTTCTCCTCCTGCATGGGGAAGTAGGACCGGAGGACCTGCTTGAGCGGGTCCTTCTTCGCCGCCTTCTTGAAGGTGTAGTCCGTGCCGTACTTCATGTACGGCTCGTGGTACTGCGGCTCCCAGGAGAGTTCCTGGATTTTCTGGTGAGCCTTCGCCAAACTCTGACGGCTCATCTTTCCTCCTCGATAGATCCGGATGGTGGAGGCCCGACGGGTGTCGGCGCCTCCGGCTCACCGCCCGGTGCTGCTCTCCGGTGCGGCGTCCTGCGTGCTCCTCACCTCCTCCTCGGCGGATCGGTTCCGCCCGGCCCGCGCTGCTCGACCGCCTGGTGGTCTGGGTGGTTCCCGCGCCCGCCCGCCGCCGGCGCGTCGGTGCCGGTCGCGGCGACCCGCGCGCGCCACTCGCGCATCGCGGTCGCGGCGACCTCACGAACGGCGTCGGTGAGCGCCTCGGAGTCCTGCGCGAAGCGTCGGGCGGGGCTGGACACCGCGATGCTCGCGGCGACCCGGCCGTCGGGGTCCACGATCGGCGCGCCGACGCAGCAGAAGCCCTCGGCGAACTCCTCGCGGTCGATCGCGACGCCCTCGCGGCGGACCCGGGCGAGCTCGCGGGCCAGGCCCGGGGTCGTGGTGATCGTCGTGGCGGTGAAGGCGGTGCGGTCGGTGTGCGCGAGCAGCAGTTGCTCGATCTCCGCCGACGTGGCGACCAGCGCCTTCGTCACGGCCAGCGCGTGCGCCTGGGCCACCGGGATCCGCTCGCGCAGGTCGGGGATGCGGGCCAGGCCCTGGTGCCCGCGGGCGTCGACGATGACCGTCGCGTCGCCGTCCCAGCGGGCGAGGTACGACCGCTGGCGGGTGCGCCAGTAGAGCTCGGTGACGGCGTCGGCGAGGCTCTCGGGGAGCTCGTAGCGGCTGACCGGGTCGTCCTCGCGGCACAGCGGGCGCAGCGCGTCGCGGGCGTCGTCGAGGTCGACGACGACCGCGCCCTGCGGCTCCGCCTCGTCGTCGGCATCGTCGGCCTCGTCACCGAAGAGGCCGCCCCAGGCGTCGCCCCACGGCGGTGCGTCGCAGAGCCGGTAGGTGCCGGCGTGACCCTCCCGCAGCGCGTACCCCTCCTGGCAGAGGGTGTTCAGCAGGTACCGCGCGGTGGCCGCGCTCTTGCCGAGCTCGACGCCGAGCTCGTCCGCGGTGACCCCGCCGGCCGCGGCACCCAGGTAGCGCAGGGCCGCGAGCGCCTCGGCGGCGGTCTTGAGGGAACGGCCGGAGCCGGCGGCGCGACTGCTCGTGCGGTCCGTCACGCGCGCCCCCTCTCGAGTGGCCGTGGTCGTGCCGAGGCGCCCGGTGGTGTCGGGTCCGGTCCGGTGGTGGTCGGGGCCGGCCCAGTGGTGATCCGGTACTGCCTCGTCGCCGAGTGGTCCCCGGCGAGCCACGAGCAACTGAACGCGTTTCCGAGCGCTGTGGTCAACATCACCGTTTGTGTGTGCAGATGCTGCACATGACCGCCGATCCGGTGTTTGAGGCCGTTCGTCGCAGCTCAGCGGCTTGCCGGGGCGGCGAGAGGGGGGTCCGGGCGGGGCCCGCGTGTCTCAGAGGGAGACACCCCAGAGCAAGATCTACTGGTGTTCCGGGAGCACCGGCACCGACAGCCCGGGGTCGCGCCCGAGCTGCGTGGCCCGGTTCACCGACGCGGCCCCGAAGCGCGCGCGGACCGCGTCGAGGGCCCGGTCGAGAGCGGCCGGGTCCCGCGGCGTCCCATCGGCGTGCTGTCTGGCTTTCCTGGTCCCCCGCCCGGCGAGGGCGGGCCGGGGCTCCTCCCGGGCGTCGAGGGGCAGCTCGAGCTGCTCGCGGTCGTCGCCCGAGAGATTCGCGAGCGACAGCCCGATCAGCGTGATGCCGCGGTCGAGGATCATCGGCATCGCGTCGCGCAGCAGCTCGCGCGCGGCCTCGTCGATCGGCGCGGTCTGCGTCGTCGCGGTCCGCAGCGTGTGGGATCGGGTGACGCGCGTGAAGTCGTCGAACCGCAGCCGGAGCACCACCGTGCGGCAGGCCCGGTCGCCGTCGCGCAGCCGCCGCCCGAGACGGTCGACGATGCCGGCGAGGATGGTGTCGAGCTCCTCGGGCGATCGGCGGCCCCGCCCGAGGGCGCGCTGCGAGCCGATGGAGCGCCGCCGCACCCCGGGGGTGACCGCGCGCGGGTCGGAGAACGTCGCGAGGGCGTGGATGTGCCGCCCGGCGGCCACCCCGAGCAGGGAGACCAGGGACGGCTCCCCGAGGTCGGCCACGTCGGCGACGGTGTGGACGCCCAGGGCGTGCAGCCGGCCCGCGGTCACCCGCCCGACCCCCCAGAGCCGCTCCACCCGCAACGGGTGCAGGAACTCGCGCTCGCGGTCCGGGTCGACGACGAGCAGCCCGTCGGGCTTGGCGACGCCGCTGGCCACCTTCGCGAGGAACTTGGTGCGCGCGACGCCGACGGTGATCGGCAGGCCCACCTCGGCGAGGACCCGGCCCCGCAGCCGCGCAGCGATGTCCTTCGGGCTCCCGACGAGCTTCGCGAGCCCTCCGACCTCGAGGAACGCCTCGTCGATCGAGATCCCCTCGACCAGCGGCGTCGTGTCCTTGAACACCGCGAACACGTCCTTGCTCGCCGCCGAGTAGGCCTCCATGCGCGGGGGGACCACCACCGCGTCCGGGCACATCGCGCAGGCCTGGCGGCCGTTCATCGCGGTGCGCACCCCGGCGGCCTTGGCCTCGTAGCTGGCCGCGAGCACCACCCCGCCGCCGACGATGACGGGCCGTCCGCGCAGGTCGGGCGCGTCGCGCTGCTCGACCGAGGCGTAGAACGCGTCGAGGTCGGCGTGCAGGATCGTCGCCGCCCTCCCGCCGCTCCCGGACACGAACACATGTTCGCACGACGAGACCGGAGCGCGCCCCGCCGTCGCCACCTAGGGTGACCGAACGTGACCACCCGCCTGAGAGCCAGCCGGGACTACCCCCACGACGTGGCCGCCTTCGCGGTCGCCCTGGCCGACCCCGAGTTCCACCGCGCGCGGCTCGACGCGGGCGGCGGCGGGGCGGTCGAGCGCCACCGCGCCACCGGGACCCCCGCCGACGGGACGGTCGAGGTCGTGGTCCGCCAGCCGGTGCCGACCGGTCAGGTGCCCCCGGCCATCGGGCGGTTGCTGACCGGCGGCCTCGTGCTCCGTCGCACAGAACGGTGGCGGCTGCGCCCCGAGCGCTGCGACGGTCAGGTGGAGGTCGCCGTCCCCCTCGCGCCCGTACGCGCGGCGGGGACGATGAGTGTGGCCGCGACCGGCGTGACGGGCTGCAGGCTGGAGGTCGACGTGGCGGTGACGGTCACCATCCCCCTGGCGGGTGCGCTCATCGAGGGCAGCGTCGTCGACGGCGTCCGCCAGCTCACCCGCGTCGAGCACGACAACATCACCCGCTGGCTCGACGCCCACCCGGCCCGGGAGTCCTGATGCCCGCCCGCCGCACGCGCCTCGGGCGCGGTGACCGCATCGTCGTCACCTCGCCCTACGGCAGCCGCCTCGGCACCTACGACCCGCAGTCCGGCGAGGTGTCCGACGTCGACCCGGCGTTCCGCGCCACCTTCGTCGCCGAGCTCGACGAGTGGCTCGACGCGCACGGCATGGACCGCTTCCCCGGCTTCCCGGACCCCGAGGGCCGCCCCGCCCCGCGGCGCCAGCGCCTCACCGACACGCTGCGCTTCCCCCGGCCGGGCGGTGCCCGCGCCCAGGACCGGGCCCGCTCCGGTGGCGGGCCGGGCGGCTCGGCCCCGGCCCGGCGCAGCGAACCGTCGAACGCCCTCGAGGCGGGCACGCCCACCCCGGCGGGCGGCTGGTCGGCCGACAGCGCCGACGGCTTCCGCGCCGACGCCTTCGCCGACCCGGGGCGCCGTGCCGGTCACGACGAGCCCCAGCGGGTCGGCGACACCTGGGAGGACCTCGCCCTCCACGCGCCCGACCACGGCCTGCTGCGCGCTGCGGCGGTGGCCCGGGCCGCGGGCGACCGGGTCGCCGACCGGGACCTGCGGTACAAGGCCGACGGCCGGCAGGCCGTCGCGGCCGCCCTCGCCCGCGAGGTCGGCGGGAGCTCCGGGCGGCTCGGGCGCGGCGGCCGCTGGCACATCCTGCACTCGGTCGAGATGTCCGTCGGGGGCGAGACGGTGATCCTCGACCACCTGGTCATCGGGCCGCCCGGCGTCTTCGTCGTCGAGGTCCGTCACGAGCCCGGCGGGAAGGTGCACGCCTCCACCACCGGCCTCGAGATCGACGGCCGGCACGTCGACCTGGCCCGGATCCGCACCCTCGGCGAGGAGGTGCACGACCGGCTCGCCGAGGCCATCGCGCTGGCCGCGGGCTTCGAGGAGGTGCTGGATCCGCCGCCGGTCACGCCCGTGATCGCCGTCGTCGGGGCGACGATCGTGAGCCACAGCCGCCCGCGCGGGGTCATCGTGTCCCGCGCCGGGGACCTCGCGCGGGCCATGAACGCCCGCGGCGACCGGCTCTCCGGCGCCGCCATCGAGGAGACCTTCGCCGTCGCGCGGCGATCGGACACCTGGCTCCCGTGACCGCGCTGCTCGACGTCCGCTACCGGGTCGACGTCAAGCGGCGGGCGGTGGCGCGGTTCCGGGAGCTGGTCGCCCTCCACGCTCCCTGGCTGCCGATCCGGTACGCGTTCTAGATGACCGCCGCCGTCCCGACGCGCGCCGACCGGCGCGCCCGCGGCGCCGTCATGGCGCTCTTCGCCGTCAACGGCGCCACCTACAACTCGCTCGTGCCGCGCTTCCCCGCGCTGCGCGACGGTCTGGGGCTCTCCAACACCCAGCTCGGCACCGCGATCGCCGCGTTCCCCGGGGCCGCCCTGCTCGTCGGGGTGCTGGCCGGCCCGTTGATCGCGCGGTGGGGCAGCGGGCGGGTCGCGGCCTCGGTCTCGCTGGTCGGGGCCCTGCTGCTGCCGTTGGTGGCACTGGCCCCGTCGTGGTGGGCGCTGTTCGGGGCGTTGTTCCTGCTCGGGATCACGGATGCCTGGACCGACGCCGCGATGAACGCCCACGGCCTCGTCGTCCAGGAGCGCTACGGCCGCTCGATCATCAACGGGCTGCACGCGACGTGGAGCGTGGCCGCGGTCGGGGCGGGGCTCGTCGGGGCCGCCGCGGCGGGCCTGGGGGTGCCGGTGACGGTGCACCTGGCGGTGGTCGGAGCGGTGCTCGTGGTGACCTCGGCGTTGGCGTGGCGGCTGGTGCTGCCGCCGGAGCACCACACGGCAGCGCCGGTGCCGGCGGGCGGCGGTCTGCGGGGCGTCCTGACGTCCTGGCGGGCCGTGGCGCCGCTGCTGGCCGTCGCGGGGCTCATGGTGTGCTCGGGCGCGGTCGAGGACTCCTCGGCGTCCTGGGGCGCGGTGTACCTGCGTGACGACCTCGGCGCCGGGGCGTTCCTCGCGGGCCTGCCCTTCGTGGCGTTCCAGGCGACGATGACGATCGGCCGGGTGGCCGGGGACCGGGTCGTGGACCGGTTCGGGGCGGTGCGCGTCGCGCGGACCGGTGCGGTGCTGGCCGCGGTGGCGCTGCTCGCGGCCCTGGTGATCGCTCGGCCGCTAGCCGCGATCGTGGGGTGGGGCCTGGCCGGGCTCGGGGTGGCGACGCTCTTCCCGCTCGCGTTCGCGGCCGCGGGGGCGGTCCCGGGGGTGCGGGCCGGCGACGGGATCGCGGTGGTCGGGTTCCTCGCCCGGCTCGGCTTCCTCGCGACCCCGCCGATCATCGGGGCGATCGCCGACGCGTCGTCGGTCGGGACCGGGCTGCTGATCGTGCCGGTGGCTGCTCTCGGAGCCGCCGTCCTGGCGCGGGCGCTGCGCCCGCGGGGTGCCGCCGCCCCCGAACCCGCGCGAGGGGAACCCTCGGCCGATTAGATTAGAGCGACCGGATCCTCCCTCGCCCGGCGGGCCGGGAGACTCGGCGTCATGACCCCCGACGAGACCGCCGCCGCCCTGACCGTCGTCCCGGGCGAGCTGGACGCGACCGTCGTCGAGCTGCCCGGTGCTCCCGGCCACGTCGCCTGGTGGGCGGCGCCGTCGGTGCTGCCCGACCTCGGCGGGGCCCCGCACCCGCACGCCGACCTGCGCCTGCTCGACCTCGGCGTCGCCACCATGCTGCGCAACCGCGTCCGCCGTCAGGACCTCTACCGCACGGGGGTCTCCCGGCTCCGGCGCGTCGCGGCGGGCCTGCTGCTCGAGGAGCTGGCGCTCGCCCCGACGTGGGCCGCGGACGTCATCCTGCCGAAGGCCGACGAGGAGCGGCTGACCGCGTGGCTGCGTGCCCGGCTGACGCTGACCTGGGTGGTCGACGACGAGCAGGTGGCGCAGCACGACGCCGTCGCCGGGCTCGTGGGGCCGGCCGCGCTGGACCTGCCCGCCGCGCACGAGGCGGAGCAGCGCTACGTGGCCGTGGCCGGCGAGAAGGTCCCGCGCGAGGCAGGGGTGCCGTTCCGCCGGCCGTGAGCCCGCGATGTGTGAGCGGCGCCGTCCTGCCGTTGGGTGCCAGCAATGACGCGGCGCTGGCATCGCGGGTTCTACGCGTGCCGCACACACCGCCGCGCGGCCGGCCGAGCCTCGAGCCGCTCGCCCGGGATCGTCCGCCCGCACACCTCGCAGACGCCGTAGGTGCCCGCGTCCAGCCGCGCGAACGCCGCGTCCACCTCGGCCAGGTCGGCCCGGGCCCGTCCGAGCAGCGCCTGGGCCTGGGCGCGGTCGTAGGCGACGGTCTGGCCCTCGGGGTCGTGCTCGTCGTCGCCGGAGCTCGCTGAGGCGGTCTCGACGATGCTCGCGACCTGCGCCTCGAGTGCGGCGATCCGGGCCTGCGTGGCGGCCCGCTCGGCGGCGAGGTCCTCGACGGCGCTCACCTCAGCGCACCGTGGCGAGGGCCCCGTGCACCAGCTCGATCACCACGGGGATGTCGGCCGGCAGCGTGATCACCTCGCCGTCGAGCTGGAGCGGGAGCTCGCCGAGCGTCCGGAAGCGCAGCCGCCGGGCGCTCGGCTGCCAGCCCAGTCCCCGCCACGCGGCGCGGATCCCCGTGAGCAACAGCCGGAAACGGCCCCGATGGGGGATCGAGACGATCTCGAAGCGGCCGTCCGCGGGGTCCCCGGTGTCGGAGAGCCGCACGTACTTCGCCATCTCGGAGAGGTTGGCCATGATCAGGCTGTCGTAGCAGTGCGTGCCGAGGAACTCGCCCACCCCGACGCCGCGGTCGGACTGGCCCTCGAACGCCTCCAGCTCGATCTCGAACGGCCGGAAGCGCAGGAACTCCCGGACCGTCGTCGCCAGCTCGCGCAGCGACCCCTTCCCGCTGCGCTCCAGCGAGAGCGCCACGACGGGGCTGATGCCGAGCCCGATGTAGGAGTGCGCGTAGCGCGGCGGGTTCGGGCCGACCGTCAGCCGCAGCACGTCGAGGTGCTCGACGTCGCCGTCGGCGATCGCCTCGGCCAGGGGCCGGCGGCGGGTGACGCGGCGGTGATCGTTGGCGTTGCCCGCCGACGTGACGGCGACGACGGTGCCGGTGTGCAGGCCGTCGCCCGCCGCCATCGCCCCGTCGACCACCTCGTTGTAGCCGCCGTCGCCCGACACCGACACGACGAGCGGCCGGTAGGTCCGCGCCGCGCTCTCGGCGATCCGCCGCGCGTGGCCCGCATACTCGGTGGGCACGAGCTGGACGTCGAGGTCCGGGGCGAGGCGGCGCAGGTCGCGCGCGAGGGTGTGCGCCTTGCCCTCGCCGCCCCCCGAACTGGTCGGGTTGTAGACCAGCAGCACGCTCTCGTACGGCCGGGGTGCGGACGAACCGGGCACGGCGGACGCGGCGGACACGGGCCGACCTTACCGGTACCCGCAGCTCAGACGGGCGCGACGACCTCGCGCACGGCGGTGTCGACCACCACGGCCCACGGGGTGACCGGACGAGCGCCTGGGCCCTCGAGGACCGGGCCGAGACCCACATCTCCGACGTCGAGGCGATGCGGGCGGCCTACGACGTGCGGACGGCAGGGCCTCAGGTCCGGGCGGGAACCGACCAGCGCCTGGCCGCCTCGAGGAAGTAGTAGTCGGCGTAGACGATGCCGACGTCCACCTCGTCGTCCTGCGGCTTCCCGCCGGTGGCGTGCGCGAGCAGTGCCGGGCCGCTCGGGGCCACGTCCTTCGTCGCCAGCTCGTCGAGGGTCTCCCCTGCGGCCTGGCGGTAGCGCGCGCCGTCGGCACCGCCGACCTGGTCGGCGAGGTCGAGCAGCCCCGACGCGGCGACGGCGGCCGCGGAGGTGTCGCGCTCCTCGGCCGGCTTCGAGAAGTCCCAGGCCGGGACGCGGTTGCCGGGCGCGGTGTGGGCGAGCCACCAGTCGGCGGCCTTCCGCGCGGCGGCGCGCAGTTCCGGGTTGTCCGCGGCCCGCGCCTGGGCGGCGAAGCCGTGGATCGCCCAGCCCTGACCGCGCGACCAGGTCGAGTCCGGCGCGGCCCCCTGCCAGGTGTCGCGCTTGACGAAGGCCCCGGTGCCGGGGTCGAAGACCGCGACGTGGGCGATGCTGCCGTCGGGGCGCATGTTGGTCTTCGAGGCGGTCAGGGCGTGCTGGGTGGCGATGTCCTTCCACGCCGGGTCGCCCCCGGGCAGGCCCGCCGCCCGGTCGAGCAGCTCCAGGTTCATCGTCGTGTCGATGATGACCGGGAAGCGCCACGTGCCGCGCTGGTCGTCGTCGCCCTCGGTGTCCCAGCTCTTGATGGCGTGGACCTTCGGGGAGTACCGGGTCGCGAGGCTCCGGGCCGCCGTGACGACGTGGTCGGTGCCCTGACCCGTCGCCTGGACCTGGTCGCCGAAGCTGTCGTCGACGACGAAGCCGAGGTCGTGGGTGTCGGTGCGGGTCACCTGGGAGGCGATGGGCGCGGTCCAGCGCTGCGCCCGCGCTGTCCACGCCTGGTCACCGGTGAGCTCGCGGGCCAGCCACATCTCGCCGGGGAAGAACCCCGAGGTCCAGTCGCTGACCGGCTTCGTGGACCACGTGGTCGCCCCCTTGTCGACCGAGCGCGGGTACCCCTGGGCGGGGTCGAGCTGGTCGGCGCTCATGGCCAGCCGCTGGTAGGCCGTCGGCAGCACCGTCGTGACGGACGCGGGCAGGGGCGTCCCCGGTGTCGCGACCGACGAGGAGGCGGCCGGGTCCGCGGCGTCGGGCGCCGGAGTCCCCTGCCCACAGCCGGCCAGCAGAGCACCCACGAGGACCACAGCCGCCACACCCGTCACGCGGCGAGACTTCCCCGCCGAGCACCTGGTGGTCGCGTCCACCGCCGCATCACCCACGATCGAGCCCCCCGTCGTCGGCGGCACGGTAGCCCGAACGGGGCACGCGGACGACGGCCCGGGACCGCCGAGTGGACCTCCATGGCTGGCCCGGCAGCCCCCACTGTCCACTCGGCCGCTCCCTGGCCGACCGCAAGCGCCGAGTGGACCCCCACGGCTGCGCCGGCAGCCCTCGCGGTCCACTCGGCGACGTCCAGCCCGGGACGGCGGCCTAGCGCTGCTCGGGGTCGTGGGCGGTGACCCAGAGGGTGTGCTCGGTGAACCCCGAGCGCGGCGCGAACAGCGCCTCGGGCGAGTACATCGGCGGCACCGTCGACCCGGGCACCGCCTGGGACGAACGCGCCCCGGGCGCTCGCGACGGGTCAGGCCGCGGCTTCCTGCGCGGCCCCGGACCGAGCACGCAGCGTGGGCGCCACGAGCACGAGGGCCACGATCGTCAGCACCAGGTAGACGACGTTGGTGACGACGTAGCCCGTGGACACCGTCGGGTCGGTGAACGCCATGATCGCGAACACCGCCCCGATCACGCGGATCACGACACCGACCCACATGGCCCACCGGGCGCCGGTGGCGAGCCAGACGCCGAGGACGACGAGGGCCAGCACCCCGAAGATCAGGGTGAGGGTGTCCGCGATCGGTGGGGCGCTCGCCGGGGCCGGGAAGATCCAGGGGCTGAGCACATCGACGATGCCGAAGAGGGCGAACAGGACGACGCCGGCCATGACGGACGGGCGCCGCGTCAAAGAGGTCATGCTTGTCGAGAGTGAGCCGCGTCACCCGGGGATGTCTGCCGTAGTGGACTACTGCATCGCCGGCTACGGGGCCCCGCCCGCCGCGACCCGCAGCAGCACGTCGGCGTGGCACGGCTCGTCCTCCGCGCACCAGCAGGCGAGGTCGTGCCCGGCCAGCTCCGCCCGGGCCTTCTCGACCAGCTCCGGCCGCTCCGCGAGCCACCGGCGGTAGAGCGCGATCATCGTGTCGCGGTCGAGGGTGACCTCGACGTCGTCGTCGCTGCGCACCACCGCCCCGAGCTTGAACGGGTTGCCCCACGACGACGGGCGCGCCACCGTGATCGCGCCGTCGGGCTTGCGCCACCCCTTGGCACGCCGCAGCCGGATCCGCTCGGGCATCAGGCGTCCTCCAGCACGAGGGTGGCGAGACCGTCGAGCAGCCGGTCGACGTCCTCGTCGTCGGAGTAGGGCGCCAGGCCGATGCGCAGCGCCCCGTCGTCTCCGAGGCCGAGCCGGCGCGAGGCCTCCAGCGCGTAGAACGACCCGGCGGGCGCGAACACTCCGCGGGCCGCCAGGCCCTCGTGCGCCCGGCGCTCCCCGCCCGGCACACGCACGAGCAGGGTCGGGGTCCGGTGCGCGGCCCGCGAGAGCACCGACACCCCGGGTATCCAGGTCAGCCCGGTCTCGATCCGTGTACGCAGCCGGTCCTCGTGGGCCTCGACGGCGGCCATCCCCGCGGCCAGGCGGTCCCGACGAGGCCCCTGGTCCGGTCCGAGCGACGCGAGCACGTCCACGGCCGCCGTCGTCCCGGCCAGCACCTCGTACGGCAGCGTGCCCAGCTCGAAGCGCTCCGGGACGGCGTCGGTGGAGGGCAGGAGCTTGTCGGGGCGCAGCGTCTCGAGCAGCGCCGGCGCGGCGGCGAGCACGCCGCAGTGCGGGCCGAGAAACTTGTAGGGCGAGCACAGGAAGATGTCGGCGCCCAGCGCGTCGACGTCGACGGGCGCGTGCGCGGTGAGGTGCACGCCGTCGACCACACAGAGCGCACCGGCGGCGTGCACGCGCGCAGCGATCTCCGGGATCGGCGGGCGGGTCCCGACGAGGTTGGAGGCGCCCGTGACCGCGACGACGCGCGTACGGTCGCAGAGCTGGGCGGCGACGGCGTCGGCGGTCAGCTCGGTGCTCTCCGGGTCGAAATCGACCCAGCGCACCCTCGCCCCGGCCCGTGCCGCGGCGAGCACCCAGGGGCGGATGTTGGCGTCGTGGTCGAGCCGGGTCACCACGACCTCGTCGCCAGGACCCCACGAGTCGGCGAGGGTGCGCGCCAGGTCGACGGTCAGCGCCGTCATGCTCCGCCCGAACACCACCCCGCCCGGGTCCGCGCCCAGCAGGTCGGCGACCGCCGCGCGGGCGGCGAGCACGACCTCGTCGGAGAACCGCTCGGCGGGCGTGGTGCGGCCGCGGTTGGCGATGGGCGAGGTCAGGGTGTGCGCCACCGCCTGCGCGACCTCGACCGGCACCTGCGAGCCCCCGGGTCCGTCGAAGTGCGCGTAGCCGGCCGCGAGTGCCGGGAAGCGGGCGCGGAACGCGGCGACGTCGTAGGGCATCTGCCCAGTCTGACGTTCGCCCGACCGGAGTACCTCGCCGTATCGCGGTAACGATCGACGCCCGCCCGTCGGATACACGCACGGCAAGCGGTCCACGGATCGCGACGAGCGGGATCGAGGTGGTCGGGGTGGGCGTGCAACTCGGGACCCAGGGTGACGCGGTCCGCCGCGCGGGCCGCCGTCACGAGGTGGCCTCGCTCCCCTCGCCCCGCCCCGACTCGGACCGGCCCCGCCCCCGGTGGCGTGAGGCCGTCGGCGCGGCCGTCCTGCTCTCGGTCCTGGAGACCGTGCGCGACGAGGGCGTCAGCGCCGGCGCGTAGGACCCCGCGCGAGCGGGCATGTTGACGGTCGGACCAGGAGGGCACGACCGATCGGGGGCCACGCCATCAGCGCGTCGACGGAGTCATCGACCCGCCGGCGTGGTCTCCGCGGTCCGGCCGCGGCCGTCGTCGTCGCCCTCGCCTTCCTCATCACCATGCTCGGCGCGACGCTGCCGACCCCGCTCTATCCGATCTACGAGCAGGAACTCGGGTTCGGCGGAGTGATGGTGACGTGCATCTTCGCCACCTACGCGGTCGGCGTCGCCGTCGCGCTCCTGCTCACCGGACGGCTCTCCGACCAGCTCGGGCGCCGGGCGGTGCTGCTGCCCGGGCTCGTCCTGGCCGCGGTCTCGAGCGCGGTGTTCCTCATCCCCGGGGATGTCCCGAGCCTCTTCGTCGGCCGGGTGCTCTCCGGCCTGTCAGCCGGGATCTTCACGGGGACGGCCACCGCGACCCTCGTCGACCTCGCCCCCGAAGGCCGCCAGCAGCGGTACAGCCTGCTGGCGGCCGCGGTGAACATGCTCGGCCTCGGGCTCGGCCCGGTGCTCGCGGGCGCGCTCGCCGAGTACGCCCCGGCGCCGCTCTACCTCCCCTACCTCGTGCACATCGTCCTGGTCCTGGTGGTCGGCGTGGCGGTGCTCGCCGTCGTGGAGCCGATCACGAAGGCCGACGGCCCGGTGTCGTTCCGCCCGCAACGGGTGTCGGTTCCCCCGGAGGTGCGCGGCGTGTTCATCAGCGCCGCCATCGCGGGGTTCGCGGGCTTCGCGGTGCTGGGCCTGTTCACCGCGGTCTCGCCGACGTTCGTCGGGCAGATCCTGCACATCTCGGACCACCTGGTGACCGGCCTGGTCGTGTTCACCCTGCTCGGCGCTTCCACGCTCGGCCAGGTCGCGTCCTCGCGCCTCCGGGCGCGCGCGGCGCTGCTCGTGGGCTGCGCGGCCCTCGTCGTCGGGGTGCTCGTGGTGGGTGCCTCGGTGGCGGCGGCGTCCCTGTGGCTGCTCGTCGCGGGGGCCGCCGTGGCCGGGGTCGGCCAGGGCATGAGCTTCCGCGCCGGGCTGGGCGCGGTGAGCGCCGGCAGCCCGGCGGAGCGGCGCAGCGAGGTGGCGTCGAGCTTCTTCCTCGCGCTCTACGTCGCGATCTCGCTGCCGGTCATCGGCGAGGGGCTCGCGGCGGCGGCGTTCGGACTCGTGCCCGCGGCGGTCGCCTTCTCGATCATCGTCGCGGTCCTCGCGGCGATCGCGTTCGTCAGCCTGGTGCGCCGGCGCGACGTGGCCTGACGCCGGGTCGGTCTCAGACCCCGACGAGCGCCTCCGCGCCCCGGCCGCTCCACGCGACCCGGCCCTGCCCGGCGAGCTCCCCGGCCGTGCGTCGGCCCGCGAGCAGGAGCAGGAACGCCTCGGCGTCGGCGACCACCTCCGCCGTCGGGACCGCCGGTTCCCCACCGATCCGCACGAGGCGGTCGATCACGACCGGACCGTCGGCGCCGTCGCGCACCAACAGCCGCAGGCAGGTCGCCCGCGCACCGGTCCGCAGCAGCAGCCGGGGGACGAGCCCGCTGACCAGCCGGCACGCGGCGACCGCCGCGGGGCCGACGGCGTCCGGGTCCAGCTCGCGCCCGAGGGCCTCCTGCAGGTCGTGCGCGTGCAGGCACATGTCGAGGCACTGCGCCTCGAGCACCTGACCGGACGGGGCCCCGGACAACGCGCTGCGCTCCGCGCGCACGTGGGCCTCGGCAAGCGCCTCGCGCAGCCGCCCGGGGCCGGCGTAGCGCACCCCGGTCAGGTGGGTGACGAGGTCGGCGACGTCCTTGCCACCGGTCCCCAGCACGGCCGAGGCCACCGCGGCGGGCGCACCCGAGGGCGCCAGCGGCCGACCCCAGTCGGCGTCGCGCAGGTCGGCCACGGTGTCGTCGGTGACCTCCCAGAGCCGCAACAGGGCGGCAACTGCGTCGTCCATCTCGATCACCCCCACCACAGGCGGCCCTCCCGAGCGCACAATGCAGGGAGAACGGTAGGTGATCCGGAACACAGGGGGCAATGTTCGGCCGGTCGGTAGGTCACGACCTGCTCCACCTCGCGACGTTTCCGGATCCGCCGACGACGCACGGGCGTGTTCCGGCAGCACGGGCCCGGCCGAGGCCCCACACACTGCACCATGTCCCTAGATGGCGCGCTCACTTACCCGTCCTCGGGGCCCCTGTTAGACCTGCAGATCCGGCGACCACACCACCACCTGCGGAGTCGCCGTAGTCCGTGCGGGGGCACTCATGGCATTCGCGGCGCACGACGACACCACCGTGCACATCCTCTGGATCAACGCCGGGCTCTCCTGTGACGGCGACTCCGTGGCCCTCACCGCAGCCACCCAGCCGAGCATCGAGGAGATCGCCCTCGGTGCCCTCCCGGGTCTGCCGAAGGTCGCCGTGCACTGGCCGCTGATCGACTTCGAGTCCGGCCCCGACAAGGGCGCCGACACCTTCATCGAGAACTTCTTCCAGGCCGAGCGCGGGGAGCTCGACGGGCCCTTCGTGCTCGTCATCGAGGGGTCGATCCCGAACGAGGCGATCAAGTCCGAGGGCTACTGGTGCGGGTTCGGCAACAACCCTGCGACCGGGCAGCCGATGACCACCAGCGAGTGGATCGACCGGCTGGCCCCCAAGGCCCTGGCCGTCCTGGCCGTCGGTACCTGCGCGACCTACGGCGGCATCCACGCCATGGCCGGCAACCCGACCGGGGCGATGGGCGTGGCGGACTACCTCGGGTGGGGCTGGAAATCCCACGCCGGCCTGCCGATCGTCAACGTGCCCGGCTGCCCGGTGCACCCGGACAACCTCTCCGAGACGATCCTCTACCTGCTCTACCAGGCGGTGGGCTCGGCGCCGATGATCCCGCTCGACGAGGCGGGACGCCCGACCTGGCTGTTCGGGATGACCGTGCACGAGGGCTGTGACCGCGGCGGCTACTACGAGCAGGGCCAGTTCGCGACCGAGTACGGCTCCCCCGAGTGCCTGGTGAAGCTCGGGTGCTGGGGCCCCGTCGTCAAGTGCAACGTCCCCAAGCGCGGCTGGATCAACGGCGTCGGCGGCTGCCCGAACGTCGGCGGCATCTGCATCGGCTGCACCATGCCCGGCTTCCCCGACAAGTTCATGCCCTTCATGGACAGCCCACCCGGCAGCAAGGTCTCCGGGGCCGCGAGCGGCGCCTACGGCGTCGTCATCCGCAAGCTGCGCGGCATCACGGCCACGACGGTCGACAAGGAGCCGAAGTGGCGGCGCAAGGGTCGCCAGCTCAAGACCGGCTACCAGCCCACCGCGTTCTGAGAGGCCGTGACATGACCGCCACCGCACCGAGAAGCGCCACCGGCCAGAAGACGGACCTCGTCGAGATGGCCTGGGACCCGATCACCCGCATCGTCGGCAGCCTGGGCATCTACACGAAGATCGACTTCGCCAACCGCCAGGTCGCCGAATGCCACAGCACGTCGTCCATCTTCCGCGGCTACAGCATCTTCATGAAGGGCAAAGACCCGCGCGACGCGCACTTTATCACCAGCCGCATCTGCGGCATCTG
>JAICLN010000317.1 GCA_025925615.1 Actinomycetospora sp.
AACGGGCCGTTCGTCCGGACAGCCGCGCCCCGCAGCTCACCCGACGGCCGCGCGCGGGCTGCCGGGGTAGGTCCCGAACTGCCAGTGGTTGCCCTCGGGGTCGAGCAGCGTGCAGTCGTGCGAGCCGTAGTCGGTGTCGTACGGCTCGGCGACCACGGTCGCACCGGCCGCGACGGCCCGGGCGAAGATCTCGTCGGTGTGCGCGGCGTCGCGGGTGACGACGTAGGCGCCGAACGTCCCGGACGGCAGGTGCCAGCGCTTCTCGGTCGTCTCGCGCTCCTGGCCCATCATCAGCCCGCCCCCGACCGGCCAGGCCAGCTCGGCGTGGACGATCGTCCCGGCGTCGTCGGTGTGGGCGACGGTCTCGGTGAACCCGAAGGCCGACACGTAGAAGTCGATGAGGGCCCGGGCGTCGCGGGCACGCAGCGTCGGCCACACCTGCGCCGGCGGGGTGGTGGTCTCGATCATCGTCGTCTCGCTCATGCGGCCGAGGATGGCGCGCGCCCGGCCGGGTCGTCTTGAACGGATCCGACGTCGGGACCGAGCCCGGCGTCGGGATCGTCGGCACCGCCCGACATCCCCGCCCGGACCTCCTCCTCGACCCACCGCGACGGCGAGCAGCCGGCCAGCGCGCGGAACTCGCGCGCCAGGTGCGCCTGGTCGGCGTAGCCGTGGACGGCCGCCACGTCCGCGAGGGCGAGCGAGCCGGCCGCGGCCCGGCGGGCGACGTCGCGGCGGGCCCGGTCGAAGCGCGCCATCCGGGCCGCCACCTTCGGGCCCACCCCGAACTCGGCGCGGAACCGGCGGCCCAGGTGGTCACCGCTCCAGCCGACCTCGCGGGCGAGCTCCCCGACCCCCGAGGCGCCCGGGGCGGTCAGGGCCCGCCACGCGTGGCGCAGTTCAGCGCCGGGAACCGTCGCGTCCCGCTTCAGGAGGCGGAGCAGGACGTCGTCGAGCGCGGCGAAGCGGGCGTCCCACCCGGCGTCCTCGGTGTCGGCCATGCGGGCGGCGAGCTCGCGGCCCGGGACGCCGAGGACGTCGTCGGCGCCGACGGTGATCGTGGCCAGCTCCGAGGCCGGCAGACCGAGGAGTGCCCGGGCGGCGAGCGGGTGCACGGTCAGGTGCACGCCGGACTGGCGGCCGTCGTGGACGATCCGCTCGGCGACCTCGTGAAGTCCGCCGACGCACGCCGCAAACCGGTCACGCCCGCCGTCGGGACGCTCCAGCTCCAGGTCGGGTCCGAAGGTGACGACGAACGTCAGGTACGGCGAGGGCAGCCCGCGGTGGCGGCCCGGGGCGAGGCCGCGCAGGTCGTAGCCGTGGTACGAGACGAGTCCGCGCAGGGCCGGGGCGGGCGCGCGGAAGCCCTCGGGGACGACCTCACCCGCCTGGCCCACGGCCCCAGTGTCCGCGATGTCCGGGCCGGCCCGCCAGGCCCGCGGTCGGAGACGGTGTGCCCACCGCCACGTCCGTGCCAGGATCAGGTCGTGATCTCCATCGCGGTCAGGTGGACCGTCGAGCCGGAGTACGCCGACCGCCGGCCGGAGGTCGCGGAGGCGCCGGACCACGTGGACACCACCCCGCGGATCACCAGCATCCAGGGAGTACCCGGCGAGGGCTGGGGCGAGATGGGCGAGGGGCAGCCCCGCTGAGCCCCGACCCGACGGCCGTGACCGTCCCCGAGGTGTGCGAGCTCGGCCTCGTCGACCTGAGGACGGCGATCGCCGCGCGCGACGTGTCGTGCGTGGAGGTGGCTCGCGACCACCTCCGCCACATCGACGCGGTGAACGCTGCCGTCACGGCGATCGTCGCGCGCCCGGACCCCGACGCCGTGCTCGCCGAGGCCGCGGAGCGGGACGCCGAGCTGGCCCGGGGCGAGCGTCGCGGGGTGCTGCACGGCGTTCCGCAGGCGGTGAAGGACCTCGTCGAGGTCGCCGGGCAGCCCTTCACGGCGGGATCGCCGGTGTTCGCGTCCCGGGTGGGGGTCGTCGACGCGCCGCACGTGGCGCGGATGCGGGCCGCCGGGGCGGTGTTCGTCGGGCGGACCAACACCCCGGAGCTCGGGTTCGGGTCGCAGACCTACAACCCGGTCTGGGGCACGACGCGCAACCCGTACGACCTCGCGCGGACCGTCGGCGGGTCCTCGGGTGGAGCGGCGGCCGCGCTCGCGACCCGGATGCTCCCCGCGGCCGACGGCAGCGACTACATGGGCTCGCTGCGCAACCCCGCGGCCTGGGCGAACGTGTACGGGCTGCGGCCCTCCCGCGGACGCGTGCCGCACACGCCCGGCTTCGTCGCGCAGCTCGGAGAAGCGGGGCCGATGGCCCGCTCCGTCGCCGATCTCGCCGCGCTGCTCGGGGTCATGACGAATCAGGACCAGCACGCCGATAGGGGGCCCGTCGGACCGCTCGACCGGGCGGACCCGCTGGACCTCGAGGCGCTGCGGCCGGCCGACCCGGTCGGGCTGCGCGTCGGCTGGCTCGGTGACCTCGGCGGCCGCCTCGCGACCGAGCCCGGCCTGCTCGAGCTCGCCCGCGGTCCCGTCGACGTCCTGGCCGGGCTGGGGGCGGTCGTCGAGGATGTCGTGCCCGCGTTCGACCTCGACCGGCTGTGGGAGGCGTTCCTGCGGTGGCGCTGGTGGAACGCGTGCGAGATGGCGCCGCTGGTCGAGGACCCCGCACTGCGCGAGCAGCTCAAGCCCGAGCTGGTGTGGGAGATCGAGCACGGGACGGCGCTGAGCGCGCGGGAGGTCTCGTGGGCCGGCACCGTCCGGGCCGAGTGGTACGCGGCGGTCGTCGCGCTGTTCGACCGCTTCGACGTGCTCCTCGCCCCGGCCACCCAGGTGCACCCGTTCTCCGCCGAGGTGCCCTGGCCCGCCGAGATCGCGGGCCGGGTCATGGACACCTACCACCGTTGGATGGAGACGGTGGCGCCGTGGTCGATGGCCGGGGTCCCGGTCCTGGGGATGCCTGCCGGGTTCACGCCGGACGGGCTGCCCGTGGGCGTGCAGCTCATCGGCCCGCCCGGCGGGGACCGGCGCGTGCTCGAGGTGGCGCTGACCCACGAGGCGGCGACGGACTGGTCGGCCCGTCGCCCGTCCCTGGTAGTGCCGTAGCCAGTGTGGCGGAACTACGACAATCGAGGGATGACTGAGGGTGTCCGACCCCACGGTGTGCAGATGGGGTCGATCGGGTCACCCTGTAGACGTGCACCAGGGTGACCAGGCGGGCGACGACCCGACCTCGGAGAACGACCCACGTCCCGAGCGTTCCCCGATCGACCGCCGGTTCGCGGTGATCATCGGAGCCCTGCGTGCCGCCGATCCGCACTTCGCACGCCGCGTCTCCGAGGCGCACCGCCTGCACAGCGGTCAGATCATGATGCTCACCGGGCTCGTGGCGACGCTGCTCCTCGGCATCGTGCCGCTCGCCCTCGGCATCCAGATCCAGATCACGGCGCTGCTGACCTTCGGCGCGGTCGGGATCGCCTTCGCCCCGGTCGTGGTGCCCTCGCTGGTCGGCGTGGTGCTCGGCCGGGTACGACCGGCCTGGTAGGTGCGCAGCGCACCTACACGGCGCGCTCGATGAACTCGAGGAGCTCGCCCTCGACCTCGTCGCGGTTCGTCTCGTTGAGGATCTCGTGGCGCCCGCCGGGCCAGACCGTGAAGGTGACGTCCTCGAGGCCCGCCTCGCGGTAGCGGTCGGCCAGCATCTGCGCGAGGACGACGGGCCCGCCGACGGGGTCGTGCTCCCCGACCGCGATGTGCACCGGCAGGTCCGACCGCATGGCCGCGAGCCGCTGCGGGTCGGCGACGGGGCGCCCGCCCGCGATCATCTCGGAGCCGGCCGTCGCGTCGAGACCGAACCCGCACCACGGGTCCGCGACGTAGGCGTCGACCTGGGCCTCGTCGCGGGAGAGCCAGTCGTAGTCGGTGCGCGCCGGCGCGAACGGGGCGTTGAACGCCGACAGGTCGATCTCGGCCGAGGTGTCGATGGCGCCCTCGAGCTGGTCGAGCAGCGTGGTGCCGGTGAGCACGACCGCGTCGACGTCCTCGGAGTGGTCGAGCAGGTACTGCTGGACGGCGAAGGACCCCATGCTGTGCCCGAGCAGGACTAGCGGCACCCCGGGGATGTCCTGCCGGCCGAGCTCGACCAGCCGCCCGATGTCGGCGACGAGCTCGGGCCAGCCGCCGGGCCCGAGCGACCCGGGCGCGGTGCCGTTGGCCCGCGCCGTCGCGCCGTGACCGCGGTGGTCCTGGCCCTGCACGACGAAGCCGGCGCCGGTCAGCAGGTCGGCCAGGTGGCCGTAGCGGAGCACGTGCTCGCCCATCCCGTGGGTGAGCTGCACGACGCCCCGGGGCGCCCCGGAGGGCAGCCAGCGGAACACCGCCACGGTCTGGCCGCCCCCGGACGGCAGGTCGATGCGGGTGGGCTCCGTCGCCATCGGCGGTTCCTCCGTTCGGCCCCGGCGCACCGTCGCCGCGGGGCGGGCGGGTGGAGTCTGGCCCGCCCGCCCCCCCATGTGAAGACCCCGGAGTCGATCAGGTCCCGGTGGTGGGCGAGCCCGTG
>JAICLN010000326.1 GCA_025925615.1 Actinomycetospora sp.
ATCCGCCGGCGCGTCGGGCGACGGCGCTGCGCGATGCGGTCCCGGACGTCGTGGACGAGGCGGTCCCGACGACCGGCCGGGTCCCGTTCCAGCGCCGCGGTTCCGGCGGCCACCGCCATCGGGCGCAGCATCTCCGCCGCGTGGCCCAGCCTGCCGCGCGGGCGGTGGCGCGCCTCCCGGCGCTCCGTCGGGTCTCCGTGCACGACGCCCCCAGCCACTAGATAGATCGCTCTAGCGGACGGTAGCGTCACGGAACCGAGGACGCGAGCATCGGTGGGGAACCTGTCCTGGCCCTACCGCTCCCGCTCGAGGTGTGCGCGGACCGCGTCGCCGTCCTCGCTGAGCCAGCCCTTGCCCCGGGCGAAGGTGAGCATCGCCTCGAAGTCGGCGTCCCAGCCCTCCGGCACCCGCCCGGCGGCGAGCCGGCGCAGGGTGGCCACCGGGATCATGACGTGGGCGGCGCCCGGGAGGACCTCGCCGGCGTCGTGCTCGGCCAGCACCGCGTCCAGCTTCTCCGCCGTCAGCCGCTGGTGGTACGAGGCGTAGAGGTCGGTCGTGACCTCGGGCTGGTGGAGGGCGACGCCGTCGACGGCGATGGCGAGGTACATGGCGCTCCGCTTCGATGGTTGTGGGCTTCGATGGTTGTGGGCTTCGATGGTTGTGGGCTTCGATGGTTGTGGGGGTCGTGGTCGTGGTCGGGCTGCGACCACGAGTCTGCCGAGGTGGCCCCGACCCCGCTCGGGCGCGGTCGGCAGGCCGGCCGGTTCTGAGCGAACGGCACCTTCGCTCGGCTAGACCGCCCAGGGGCGCCCTCCGTCGGAACGCTCCGCGCGTGCCCGTTCCGAGCGAGGGGCACCTTCGCTCGATCTCGTTGACCGAAGGTGCCCTTCGGTCCCCGCCGTTTGCCCTGCCACGAGGAACGGCTACTCAAGCGCATGGCGACCGTCATCGAGCGCGCCCGCGAAGCGTTGGGCGACACCGAGTTCCCCGTCGACCGCAACACCCTCATCGTGTGCGCGACCGAGCACGGCGGCGCCGCGGACGACGTGCTGCACGCGATCACCGTGCTGCCCGAGGGGATCTACGCGTCGCTCGACGACGTCGTGGCCGGGCTGGAGGCCGACGACGAGCGCGGCGACGACCGGGGCACCCCGGAGTCCGGACGGCCCGAGGTCGTCCGCGACGACGACTGACCGACACACCGATCGAACGACGGAGGCGACCATGAGTGCGTGCGAGGTCTGCGGCAACGACTACGACAAGGCCTTCCGGATCACGACCCACGACGGGACGAGCCACACCTTCGACAGCTTCGAGTGCGCTGCGCACTCGTTGGCGCCGCGGTGCGAGCACTGCGGGGTGATCATGTTCGGACACGGTCACGAGTCGAACGGCCACATGTACTGCTGCGGGCACTGCGCCCAGGCCGCCGCCTGAACCCGGCGCGCCCCGATCGTGGGTTGATCCCGACCGGGATCGGCGACCCCGTCCCGGCAAGGTCATCGATCACCAGGGAGCGGGCACGTGGCGGGACGACTGGACGGGACGACGGCGGTGGTGACCGGGGCGTCGAGCGGCATCGGGAACGCGACCGCGCGGGCGCTCGCGGCGGAGGGCGCGACGGTGGCGCTGCTGGCCCGGCGTCGCGAGAAGCTCGACGACCTCGCCGCCGAGCTCGGCGGGAACGCCGAGGTGCACGAGGTCGACGTGACCGACGCCGACGCGGTGCGGGAGGCGATCGAGTCGGTGGTCCGCGAGCACGGCCGCCTGGACGTCCTGGTCAACAACGCCGGCTATGGGACGATGGACCCGGCCCTCGAGGCCGACCTCGGCGAGTGGCAGAAGATGGTCGACGTCAACCTCACCGGCGTCCTCGCCACCACCCACATCGCGGTCCCGCACCTGGCCGAGGCGGCGAAGGGCCCGCGGGGGATCGCGGACGTCGTGACGATCAGCTCGGTGGCCGGACGCACCGTGTCCGGCCCGGGCAGCAACGTCTACGCGGCGACGAAGCACGCCGTGAACGCGTTCTCGGAGGCGCTGCGCCAGGAGCTCGCGCCGAAGCACGTCCGGGTCGGCCTCGTCGAGCCCGGGCTCGTCGACACCGAGCTGACCAACTCCGGCCGCGAGAACACGCCCGATGCCTCGTCGGCGTCGGAGCTCGGCGTCCTCGAGGCGACCGACATCGCGGACGCGGTGGTCTACATCGTCACCCGGGCGCCGCGCACCGCCGTGAACGAGGTGCTCATCCGACCCACCGAACAGGGGAACTGACCCCGGCCCGCGGCTGGACCACGATGGCGGGCATGCCGCCCGAGCCGCCCGCCCCGTCGTCGCACCTCTACCCCGGGAGCGGGCTCGACGCCGCCGTCGTCCCCACCTTCACCGCTGAGCCCGGCGTCATGCCCGACGCCCGGCTCCCCGAGCACGAGCTCGCCCCTGAGGTCGCGCACCAGCTGGTGCACGACGAGCTGATGCTCGACGGCAACGCGCGGCTCAACCTCGCCACCTTCGTCACGACGTGGATGGAGCCCCACGCCGCGGCGCTGATGGCGCAGACCGCCGACAAGAACATGATCGACAAGGACGAGTACCCGCGCACCGCCGAGCTCGAGCGGCGGTGCTCCCGGATGCTCGCCGACCTCTGGCACGCGCCCGACCCGACGACGGCCCCGGGCTGCTCCACCGCCGGGTCCAGCGAGGCGTGCATGCTCGCCGGTCTCGCGTTCAAGCGGCGCTGGCGGCCCGCGTCGGCGCCGACCCGGCGCGGCAGCCGAACATCGTCATGGGCGGGAACGTCCAGGTGTGCTGGGACAAGTTCGCCAACTACTTCGAGGTCGAGCCGCGACTGGTGCCGATGGCGGGCGACCGGTTCCACCTGGACGCCGAGCAGGCCCGCGCCCACGTCGACGAGGACACCGTCGGCGTGGTCGCCGTCCTCGGGTCGACCTTCGACGGCAGCTACGAGCCGGTCGCCGACATCTGCGCCGCCCTCGACGACGTGGCCGCGGCCGGCGGCCCGGACGTCCCGGTCCACGTCGACGGGGCGTCCGGGGCGATGGTCGCGCCGTTCCTCGACCCGGACCTGGAGTGGGACTTCCGCCTGCCGCGGGTCGCCTCGATCAACACCTCGGGGCACAAGTACGGCCTCGTGTACCCCGGTCTGGGCTGGGTGGCCTGGCGGGACACGGCGGCGCTGCCCGACGACCTGGTCTACCGGGTGAACTACCTCGGCGACGAGCTCGCGACCTTCACGCTGAACTTCTCCCGCCCGGGCGCCCAGGTCGCGGCGCAGTACTACCAGTTCCTGCGCCTGGGCCGGGACGGCTACACCCGCGTGCAGCAGCACTGCCGGGACGTCGCCACCCGGCTCGCCGACGAGCTCGCCGCCCTCGGGCCCTTCGAGCTCCTCACCCGCGGCGACGAGCTCCCGGTCGTCGCGGCCACCCTGCGCGCCGGGATCGCGCACTACTCGGTCTTCGACATCTCCGCCGGACTGCGCGAGCGCGGCTGGCAGGTCCCGGCCTACACGTTCCCGCCCGAGCGCACCGACCTCGCCGTCCTGCGGTTCGTGGTGCGCAACGGACTCACGCACAGCCTGGCCGAGCAGCTCCTGGCCGACCTGCGGCGGGTGCTCGCCCGACTCGACCGGCAGCAGCGTCCGATGCGCGACGCCCGCACCGACAGCTCGTTCAGCCACACCGGGGCGCCGACCCCGGGGTGAGCACCGGGTCCCCGGAACACGCCGGATGGCGGATGTCCGGATCGCACGCGACGAGCACGGTCGACCCATGACCACAGACACCACGCCCACCGTGACCGACCTGTCCCTGACGGTCGAGCAGCTCGACCACCGGGGCACGACCTCGCACGAGGTCTACACGGCGGGCTTCTACGAGGGCAGCCGGGACTTCGTCGTCCGCACGCTGCTGGGCAAGGCGACGCGGGGCGGCGCCGACATCGGGGAGGTCCTCGCGACGATCGCCCCGATCCGGCCCAAGGACGATGAAGGCTGGTTCGCCGCCTGGGTGGCGCTGGGCGAGCGCATCGCCGCGATCGCCGCGGGCTGCGCGCAGCGCGGGCACCGGTCCAGCGCTGCCCGGGCTTGGTTGCGAGCGGCGAACTACTACGCGGTCGCGGTGAACGCCATCAACGCACTGGACAGCGACGAGGCGCTGCTGCCGACCTTCCGGGCCCACCGCGCGGCCTGGGAGGGGTTCCTGGCGACCACCCGCTGGCCGGTCGAGCGCTTCGAGATCCCCTACGAGG
>JAICLN010000339.1 GCA_025925615.1 Actinomycetospora sp.
TCGTCGCCGGCGCGGAACAGGTGCGGCCGTTGCTGTCGTCCCCCCGCAGCTTCGCGACGCGGGACGGGCTGCCGACCCCGGCCATGCTCGAGCAGGGGCTGCCCGGGTTGTTGGGCACCGAGATCGCGCGGGTCCGCTTCGCCGACGACGCGGTCGTGCAGGACGCGACCGACGGCGTGGACCAGCTGGTGGTCATCGCGGCGGGCCTGGACACCCGGGCCCATCGGCTGCCGCTCGCCCGGACCCGCGTCTTCGAGGTCGACCGGCCGGCCATGCTCGAGGTCAAGCGCCGACGCATCGAGCAGGCCCTCCCCGGCGGTGCGTCGGTGACCTACGTACCGGTCGACCTCCGGTCGCTCGACCTCGCGCAGTCGGGCTCGATCCCGGCGAGCTCTCGACGCTCGCCCGGACGTGCGGGCTGGAGCTCGAGGTCGACCTCGGGCCCGAGGAGATCGCGCAGCGCTTCACCGCGGCGCTCGACCTCACCCCGCTCGGCTACCACTGCCTCGCCCAGCTGCGTGCGGCCTCCTGACCGCCGGCCCGCATCCGGTCAGCGCGGGGTACCGAGGCGCACGCTCGCCAGGACGAGGTCGACGACGGCGGCGGGCATGTCCGCCGGCATCTCCTGGTGGGCGATGAGCCGGCGGTAGAAGAACGGGGCGGCGAGCAGGTCGACGACGAGCTCGGGGTCGGTGTCGCCGACGAGCTCGCCCCGCTCGACCGCCTCCGCCAGCAGCCGTAGGAGCGGCTCCCGGCGTCGTCGGGTCAGCTCCGCGTGCAGGTCGCCCAGGGCGGGGTCACGCTCGGCCGCGTCGGTGAACGCGGCCATGAGCGTCGGGAAGGGCGACCCCGACAGCGCGGACGCGAACGCCGTCAGGAGCGTGACCAGGTCCGCGCGCAGATCGCCGGTGTCGACCTCGGGGAGCGGCCGGAACTGCGCGTCCATCGCGTCCACGAGCAGCGCCGACGGGGAGGACCAGTGCCGGTACAGGGTCGCCTTGCTCGCTCCGGCCCGCCGGGCGACCGACTCCATCGAGAAGCCCGGCATGCCGTCGGCGGCGAGGACCTCGAGCGCGGCCTCCAGCACCCGCCGTCGGGCGTGCTTCCCCCGGCCGAGCGGCTCACGAGCGACCTCGGTCACCGGCTTCCCTCCTGCTCATCGAACCGCTAGCGTATCGATTGACAACGAGACGCAACCGTATCGGTAGGCGATGGCCGTGACCACTCCCCGCGCGAAGACGCTGCCCATCCAGTCGGCGGTCAACCGGATCGTCCACGCCCTCCTGCACGTGCCGTTGCTGAACAGGGTGGTCGGCCGCCGGCTGATCGTCATCGAGGTGGTGGGACGCCGCAGCGGCACGCGCTACGACGTTCCCGTCGCCTACACGCGCGACGGCCCGGACCTCATGGTCGGCACGCCGTTCGCCTGGGGACGCAACCTGCGCTCGGGCGAGCCCGTGACGATCCTGCTGCAGGGCCGGCGCCGCAGCGCCGCCGTCACCGCGATCACCGATGAGGCCGGCGTCACCGAGGCCTACGCGACGATGGCCCGCGACAACCGGCAGTTCGCGGGCTTCAACCAGATCGGCTTCGACGCCGACGGCGCTCCGAAACCGGACGACCTGCAGCTCGCGTGGGCGAACGGCGCCCGCGCGTTCCGCCTCCGCCCACTCTGAGGGCGGGTCACCGCACGGACGCCTCGACCTCGGCGAGTCCGCGGAGCGCAGCGGGCAGCGGCCCCCGGTGCAGCACGCCGAGCCGTTGGGTCGCCCGGGTGAGCGCGACGTAGAGCTCGGCGGCCCCCCGGGCACCCTCGGCCAGGATCCGGTCGGGATCGACCACCAGGACGGCGTCGAACTCGAGGCCCTTGCTCTCCGACGCCGACACCGTGCCCGGGACCCCCACCGGCCCGATCACGACGCTCGTCCCCTCCCGACCCGCCTCGTCGCGGACGAACTCCTCGACGGCGCCCGACAGCTCGTCCTCGGTGACACGCCGGGACCACGGCCGCACGCCGGAGGCCCGGACCGACTCCGGCGGCCGGACGTCGGGGGCGAACTCGGCGAGAAGCGCGGCCGCCACCGCCATGATCTCCGCGGGCGTCCGGTAGCTCACCGTCAGGGAGCGGTACGCCCAGCGGTCCTCCACGTAGGGCGCGAGCGCCGCCTCCCACGACGTGGCCCCAGCCGGCGAGCGGCGCTGCGCGAGGTCCCCGACGACGGTGAACGAGCGGCCCGGGCAACGGCGCATCAGCACCCGCCAGTCCATCTCCGACAGTTCCTGGGCCTCGTCCACGACGACGTGGCGGTAGGTCCAGTCCCGGTCCGCGGCGGCCCGTTCGGCGAGCTCGCGGGTGTCCCGCTCCTCGAAGCGCTCGGCCAGGGCACCGGCGTGGATCAGGTCGCCGACCGTCACGCCGAGGTCCTCGTCCAGCTCCTCGCGGTCCAGCCTCATGCCCTCCATGACGGCGTCGGCGTACTCGGCCTCGGCGGCGCGCTCCTTCTCGGCGGTCCGGTCGACCGCGGCATCGGGGTCGCGACCGAGGAGGTCGACGAGCTCGTCGAGCAGCGGGACGTCGAACACCGTCCACGCCGGCCCGACGACCCGCCCGAGCCGCGGGTCCGCGCCGGCCGCCCGGAGGCGTGCGGGCGAGGTGTACAGCGACGCGAGCAGCGTCTCCGGGTCGAGGACCGGCCAGAGCGCGTCGAGCACGGCGGTGAAGTCGTCGTCGCCGGCGAGCTCCCGGAGCAGCTCCGTCCGCAGCTGTTCCCACGCCGTGCGGTCCGAGCGCGAGAGCCAGCCCCGGCCGATCCGCCCCATCGCCCGCTCGGTGAGGACGTAGGTGACGATCTCGGTGAACACCGCGCGCGCCTCGTTGTGCGGTCGTCCGCTCGCGCGCGCCTCGTCCCGGGCCCACGCCGCGGTGTCGGCGTCGACCTGCAACGCCACGCCACCCAGGGTGATCGGCAGCGGATCCTCGGGCAGCCGTTGCCGGTCGGCGACGGCCGCGGCGAGGACGTCGAGCATCGCCCGCGACCCCTTGAGCCGGGCGACGTCGGCGGTGTCCTCCGCGGTGACGTGCAGGCCGGGCACCAGGTCGCCCGTCGTCGCGAACACCACGTCGGACTCGCCGAGCGAGGGCAGCACGCGGCCGATGTGGTCGAGGAACGCCGGGTTGGGGCCGACCACGAGGACGCCGTGCCGCTCGATGCGCTCCCGCTGCGTGTAGAGCAGGTAGGCCACGCGGTGCAGCGCCACCACGGTCTTCCCCGTGCCCGGGCCACCCTCGATCACCGTCACGCCCGGGTGGTCGAGCCGGATGATCTCGTCCTGCTCGGCCTGGATCGTCGCGACGATGTCGCGCATACCCTCACCCCGGGGGGCGTTGACGGCGGCGAGCAGCGCCGCGTCCCCACCGTCGTCGGCCCCGGGACGGCCCAGCACCTCGTCGGTGAAGCCGACCAGCCGCCGGCCGTGCGAGTGGAACTGGCGGCGCCGCCGCATGCCCTCCGGGTGCGCGCCGGTGGCGACGTAGAACGCCCGGGACGCCGGGGCCCGCCAGTCGAGCAACAACGGCTCGTAGTCGGCCTCCTCGTCGAGGATGCCGATCCGGCCGATGTAGGAATGGTCGCCCGCCACCGGATCCAGGCGTCCGAAGCACAGCCCGGTGTCGGCGACGTCGAGCCGTCGCGCCCGCTTCGCCGAGTCGCGGACCTGAACGTCACGCTCCATCGGCGTCCCGCCGGTTCCCCGCAGGGCGGCGCGATACTCGGCCGCCACGCGCGCCCGCTCCGCGTCGAGCCGGACGTAGAGGTCGGCGATGTAGTCCTGCTCGGAGCGCAATTCCTCGTCGTATCCCTGAAACGGCACAGGCCCCCCACGTCGGGTCGGAACTCGGCCGGGAGATCGTGCGGGACGACCCGGGTCTTGCCGCA
>JAICLN010000063.1 GCA_025925615.1 Actinomycetospora sp.
CGGCGTCGTCGGCCTCGCCGCCGGGCCCGAGCAGCCGCCGGGCCACGGCGAGCAGGTGCGGTCGCGCCTCGGTGAAGCGAGCGGCGAGTTCTCCGGTCGGATCCATCGGTCACGTTCCTCCGTGCGTCGGTGTCACCACCATGACCGACCGGCCACGCGGAACGTGACCGGAGGCCCGAATCGAGGAGCGACCATGACCACCTCCAGCACCACCACCCCGCTCGAGGCCCGGATGTCGAACCCCGCCGCACTGTTGCCCGGCGTGGGCGAGGCGATCGGCGGGCTGGTCGGGGCGGCGCGCTCGGGCGGGCTGCCCGAGTCCCTCCTGGCGCTGGTCCACCTGCGGGTCAGCCTGATCAACGGCTGCGCCTCCTGCGTGCACGGCGGGTCCCGGGACGCGCGGGCCGCCGGCGAGTCCGACGAGCGGCTCGCGACGGTCGGGGTCTGGCGCGAGGCTCCGTGGTTCACCGACGCCGAGCGCGCGGCCCTCGACCTCGCCGAGCACGTGACGCGACTGGCCGATCGCGGCGACGCCGTCCCGGACCCGGTCTGGGCGGAGGCGACGCGGCACTTCGACGAGCCCGGGCTGGCCGCGCTGCTGCTGTGGATCGCGACGTCCAACCTGTTCAACCGGTTGAACGTCCCGACGCGCCAGGTCGCCGGGACCGGGTGGTGACATTCAGGGCAGGGGCGTGAGCATCCGGTGCGGCACGCGGAGCGAGCGGCTGACCGGGTCGTCGCGATGCGGCACGTCCGGCCCGCCCTCCGGGCGCACCAGGAGGTCGGCCGGGCCGGGCACTCCACCGCAGCCGGGGCAGCGCCCGTCGGTGGTGGTGTCCGGCTCGCCGCCGGCCGGGCAGTCCGCGTGGGCGAAGCGGCGCACCGTCCCGCCGGTGGCCTGCTGGCCGGACTCGCCCCAGGCGGCGAGCGCCCGCAGCGCGGGCCACAGCGCCGTCGCCGCCTCGCTCACCCGGTAGCCCGCCGCGTCACGCTCGAGGATCCCGGCCTCGACCAACCGGGCGAGCCGGTCGGAGAGCACGGCGCGCGGGACGTCGAGGTGGGCGACGAGGTCGGCGAAGCGGTGGACGCCGAGGAAGCAGTCGCGCAGGACGAGCAGCGTCCACCGGTCGCCCACCACCTCGAGGGCGCGGGCGATCGAGCAGTCCTGGAGGGGATAGCCCTGGCCGAGCGGCATGGCGACCAGGGTACCGCGCGACAGGTTCAATGACCGAACCAGGCGTGCTAGCGTCTCGGACCGTGCGGTCCAGTTCCGGCGCGACGGTCGCGGTCGCCTCCGCGGCGACGTTCCTCGCCCTCATCGCCTTCACCACTCCGCTCGCGACGCTGCCCGCCACGGCGGCCGCGCTGGGCACCGGGCCCGAGGGGCAGGCGTGGATCCTCAGCTCGATGAGCATCGGGCTCGGGGTCGCGCTCCTGTCCAGCGGCGCCGTCGCCGACGACCTGGGACGGCGGCGGGCCCTCGTGCTCGGCAGCGTGGTGCTGGCGGTCTCGTCGGTGGTGTGCGCGCTGTCCCCGACGACGGCGGTGCTCGTCGCGGGACGCATCGGCGCGGGCGTCGGCGGGGCCGCGCTGATCGCGGCCGGCCTCGGACTGATCGGGCACACGTTCCCGGCGGGGACCCCCGAGGCGCGCCGGACCAGCGGCGCCTGGGGCGCGGCCCTCGGCGCCGGCATCGCGATCGGCCCGCTGCTCGCGACCGGGGCGCAGGAACTGGCGGGCTGGGCCGCGTCGTACTGGCTCGAGGCGCTGCTCGCGGTGGTCCTCGGCGTCGTCGCCCGCGTCGCGCTCGACGAGTCGCGGGCCGAGCGGTCCCGTCCGGTCGACATCCCCGGGGTGCTGCTGCTGACCGCCGGGGTCGGCGTGCTGCTCACCGGGCTCGTCGAGGCCCGGACCGGGCCGACCCGCCCGCTGGTGATCGCCCTGGTGCTCGGCGGGCTCGTGCTGCTCGCGGTCTGGCTGTGGGTGGAGCACCAGCGGCCGGCGCCGATGATCGACCCGGAGCTCTTCCGGTCCCCGCCGTTCCTCGCCGCGACACTGGCGGCGCTCGCGACCGGGGCGGGGATCATCGCCACGACGTCGTTCCTGCTCACGGTGATGTCCCGGGGCCTCGGCGCGTCGGCGGTGCTCGGCGCGGTGGTGCTGCTCGCCTGGTCCGCGACGGGCGTGGTCACCTCGCTGCTCGCGCGACGGCTCCCGGCGTCGTGGAGCGGTCGGATCCAGCTGGCCGTCGGCCTCGTCGTCGTCGCCGTCGGGCAGCTGATGCTGCTGGGGGCGACGCCGGAGTCCTCGCCGTGGCGCTACGTGCCCGGACTGCTCGTCGCCGGCATCACGAGCGGCGTGGTCAACTCCGCCCTGGGCCGCGAGGCGGTCGCGAGCGTGCCAGCGGGGCGGGCGGCGATGGGCAGCGGCGCGAACAACACCGCCCGCTACGTCGGGTCGGCCATCGGAACGACCGTCGTCGCGATCGTCGCCACCCGGCCCGGCCTCCCCGCGGGTCCGGCGGGCCTGCTGCAGGGGTTCGACACGGCCGTCGTCGTCGCCACCGTCTTCTCCCTGCTGGGCGCGGTCGCGGTCTTCGCGTGCCGCCCGCGGCGCCGTCCGTCGAGAGAGGGCGGACCGGCGCCGGAGCAGGCAGACTCGGGGGATGGACAAGGCAGCGCTCGCCGAGACCCAGGGCCCCCTCAAGCAGCAGTACCGTGACGACCCCGAGTCGGCCACCGTCGTCCTCAAGGCCGACGGCGACCTCGACGGGTCGGGCATCGCGTGCCGCGTGCAGACCGCGCAGGCGATGGTCGAGGCCGGCCTGCACCCCGCGACCGGCGGCTCCGGTGAGCTGCTCTGCTCCGGGGACATGCTGCTCGAGGCGCTCGTCGCCTGCTCCGGGGTGACGCTGCGCGCGGTCGCCACCTCGATGGGCGTCGAGGTCCGCGGCGGCACGATCCACGCCGAGGGTGACCTCGACTTCCGCGGCACCCTCGGCGTCGTGAAGGACGCCCCGGTGGGCTTCAAGGACATCCGGCTCTCGTTCGACCTCGACACCGACGCCGACGACGACACCCTCGCGACCCTGCACAAGCTCACCGAGCGGTACTGCGTCGTCTACCAGACGCTGGTGAGCTCGCCGCAGGTCTCGCTGGAGCTGGGCAAGCAGGAGGCGGCGGCCCAGGCCTGACGTCCGGTGGCTGGCGCCCGGGAGGACGAACGGGCCGTTGGTCACCATCAACGGTGACCAACGGCCCGTTCGTGCCCGGGGGAGGGGACCGTCAGTCGGTGTGCTGCGGGTCGTAGTGGATCTGCATGAACGGCGTGCCGGCGTCGAGCATCGCCGACACGGTGGAGCGCACCATCGCGGGTGAGCCCGAGACGACGACCTCGCGGTCGGCCCAGGCGCCGTAGCGGGCCACGACCTCGGCGAGGGTGCCGGTCTCCGCGCCGTAGCGGCTCCCGTCCTCCTCGACGACCGGCACCACGGTCAGCCATGGGTGGTCCTGGGCCATCCGGCGCAGCGTGTCGATGTCGTAGAGCGAGTCCCAGGTGCGTCCGCCGACGAAGAGGGCCACCTTGCGGTCCGTCCCGTCGATCATGATCTGCTCGATCAGCGCCCGGGCCGGGGCGAGCCCGGTGCCGCCGACGACCATCAGCAGGTCCCCCCGCGAGCGCGGGTCGAGGGTCATCTGGCCCATCGGCGGGCCGATCCGCCACACCTCGCCGACGCTGGCATGCGAGACCATCGCCCGGCTCACCCAGCCGCCCGGGACGGTGTGGACGTGGAACTCCAGCACGCAGTCCGAGCCGGGCGCGTTCGCGGGCGACAGCGTGCGCCACATCCGCGGGCGCTGCGGGACCTCGACGGAGACGTACTGGCCCGCGGCGTAGGGCACCGGCTGGCTGGTCTGGACCCGGATGACGGCGAGGTCGGGTGACACCTTGCGGTGCTCCACGACGCGCGCCATCCACACGGCCGGTCCGCGCTCGGCCTCGGCGGCCTCGCTCATCACGCCGGAGAGCACGCGGTACGCGCGGAACCAGGCCTGCTCGATCTCCGGGGTCCAGCGCGGGCCGGACATCTCCTTGATGGCGCCGACGAGGGCCTCGCCCACCTTCTCGTAGTGCGCGGCGACGACCCCGAACTTCCGGTGGTCACGCCCGAGCTGGCGCAGGAACACCCCCAGCTCGTCCGGGCGGTCGGCCATCTGGAGGAAGTGGATGAGCGCCCGCATCAGGCGGCTGCGCTGCAACTGCATCGTCGCCGGGAACAGGTCCCGGGTCTCGGGCGCGATCCGGAAGAGCAGGCCGTAGAAGAGCTGGCTCAGCTCGTCGGTGCGGGGGGCGATCTCGGCGAAGCTCGCGCGGATGTGGGCGACCATCTCCGAGGCCTCGTCGGACACCCCGGACGGCGTCGGGACGGAGAGTCGGTCCGGGGGGGCGTACCGCTGTTCGGGCGGCGGCACGAACTCCGGCTCCGACAGCGGCGCGTACCGCGGTTCGGGCGACCGCGGTTCCGGCGGCGAGGCGGGGAGCGGGTCGTGCAGCGGGTCCGACGTCGGGGAGGACAGCGAGTCCCACGACGGGGTGGACAGCTCCGCCGGCCAGGAGCCGAACGGCGACGAGGCGGTCGACGCCCGGACCGGCTCCTCGGTTGGGTGGTACCGGGGCGTCCCCGACTCGTCGTCCTCGTCGGGCCGGGCGTGCCGACCCCGTCCCGAGGGGATCGGCGGTCCCGAGGGGAACGAGGTGTCCGACCCCGTCCGCGCGCCGTCGTCGCGCCGGTCGTCGGCGATGTCGAACACCTCGTCGGGGCCGTAGCCCCCGGACAGCGCCCGCCACGAGGCCGCGGGGTCGGACCCCTCGGCGCCGACGCCGAAGGCGTTGGGTCCCGTGACCGGGTTCCGCCAGAGGCTCCCGGTGTCCTGACGGGGGGCGCGTCCGCCGGGGAGGGGCCACCCGTGGTCGTCGCCCGGAGGACCCGCGGCGCCGTGGTGGCCCGCGTCGGGACCGTTCCTCGCTGCGGACACGTCCTCCTCGACTCCCATCCCACGTTGACTCGTGCGACCCCGGGCAAGGGCCACGCCCGGTGGGCACCGGCGCGCCACGCTACTCCGCGTCTCCGCCCGGACGTCGGCCGTGTCCGGACGTGCGGTCAGCGTACGGGCTCGACCGGTGAGCGGTGGGGTGGGACGACCTGATCGGGTCGCGGACGACGGTGGGTGATCATCGGGCGGTGCGCCCGTCACTCCTCGGGGGAACCCCCGGTCCGCTGCGCAGCGCTCGTGGTGGGGGCTGAGCCCGGGGTCGCCGCCTTCGCCGGGCCGTCCTGACCCGAGCCGGTCGTCGGGACCAGCGACGAGCGCTGCGCCACGGGCCGCGGGGTCGCCGAGGCGGTGCGCGCGGCGTTCGGACGGGTCGACGTGGAGCGGGGTGTGGCGGAGCGCGCCGTCGTCGGGGTCGGGCGCGAGGAGGTGGTGCGGGGCCGGGTCGAGGTGGGGGCCGGACGCCCGCTCGACGGGCGCGGACCCCGCGTCGTCGAGGTGGGCTGGCCGCCCGACGGGCGTCCGGGTGGGGGTGCGGCCACGGCGTCACCGGACGAGTCGTGGTCGCCGGTCCGGATCAGGTCCGCGCCGGCGACGGCCGGGTCGACGGGGCCGGCGCCGCCGGCGGCACCGCCGGCACCGTCCGTCGTCGTCGTGGGCAGCGTCGAGGCCGGGTCCGCGAGGGCGGGAGCGGGGCTGGCGGGCAGGATTCCCTCGGCGCCGGTGGGCGTCAGACCGAGGGCCAGGCCGACCCCGCCGATGCTGAGCGCACCGAAGGCGGCGACGGCGGCGGGCACGGCGGTGGCGCGCCGCGTGCGGCTGCGGGCGGCGCGCGGGGCGGCCTCGTCGAGCAGCGCGGCCATCTCGTCCGCGCGCCGGCGCATCTCACCTGGGCGCCGACGGCCGTCCCCACCGCGACGGTCCCGTCCGGCTCGGCTCACGCGTCGTCCTCCCACCGTCGTCTCGTCACGCAGGGTTCACGCGACGACTACTCCCGGTCGCCGAGTCAGGGTGCCAGACGCGGCGCGTCGAGGTCATCCGGGTCCGGGTGATGTGGCCCCGGACGAGTGACGGTGCGTGAGGACCGTCCGGTCCCGGAGGGACGACGGGCGACCCCGTCCGGGGCGCGCGGTGACCCGACCGGATCACGCGAGGTCGAGCACGAGCCAGCCACCGTGGTCGACGTCCACCCGGAAGGGGACGCCCGCGTGCTCGCCGAGCGCGGCCAGCGCCGCGGGGGAGAAGCCGCACAGGTGGCCGTACACCGGGTCGGGCACGTCCTCGAACGGCACCGCGACCACCACCCGCCGTCGGGCGACCCGGCACATCTCGGCGAGGACCGCGGTCGAGTCCGCTGCCGGCAGGTGCTCGAGCAGGTGGATGGCGGTGACGGTGTCCACGGCGTCGTCGCGCAGCGGCACGGCCCGTGCGTCGGCGGCCGCGGTGCGGAGCCGGCCCGTCGCCCGCGGCACGACCCCGGACCGGGAGACCGCGGCGAGCAGCCGCATCGTGCCCGGCGTGTGGTCCGTCGCGACGACGTCGAGGCCGCGCTCGGCCATGAGCAGCGGGAGGAAGCCGAAGCACGCACCGAGGTCGACGACGGTCGTTCCCGCCACCTCCTCGAGCGCCCGGGCGTGCACGGGGGCGAACCCGGCGAGGGACGCCTCCGGCGGCCCCGCAGCGGCCGCGCGTTCCGGGTGCCGTAGCACGGCGAGGGAGTTGGCGTAGAACGTCGACCACGCCGTCAGCGGGTCGCCCACGGTCGAGCGCACGATCCCGGTGACGACCCGCTCGAAGACCGGCGCGGAGTCCACCACCGCGCCGAGCTCGCCGGCGACGAGGGCCGACACGTCGTCGTCGAGCTCGTCGGGCCGGAAGCGGTGCAGCACCAGCAGCCGCCCGCCCGGCCGGTGCACCTCGAAGTGCTCGGTGAGGAGCTCCGGGGTGCGCCCGGAGGCCAGGCGCACCGGGATGGCGGCGCGGTCGACGTGGCACACCACGACGGGGCCGTTCTCCCACCGCCCGGGGTGGGCGGGGGCGAGTGGGTCGATGCGGGCGCTGCCCGCGGCGGCCGGGGTGAGGGTCACTGCCCACTCGCTCCCACCGGTCAGCGTCCGATCATCTCGGCGACCATGTCGTGGCTGACCTCGGAGAGCCCGGTGAGGTCGCGCACCACGCGGATGCGGTCGACGAACTCGGCGTACTGCGGCAGGTCGCAGGCCCCCAGACCCCAGGAGTAGCGGGGCTCCGGGGTCAGCCAGATCGTCTCGCGGGCGCGCCGGGCGATCTCGGCGAACGCCTCGATGTTCGGGTCGTTGCCGTTGCCCCGCCCGTCGCCGAGGATGATCACCGTCGAGCGACGGTTCACGGCCGACGCGTGGTCGGAGAGGAAGGTGCCGAACGCCTCGCCGTAGTTCGAGTTGGCGTCGACGTCGAGCATGTCGCCCCCGAAGATCAGCCCGAGGGCGTCCTCCACGGTGTGGTCGGCGAACAGATCGGTGACCTCGATGAGCTCGCCGACGAAGGCGAACGAGCGGACCTGGCCGAACATGTCCTGCAGGCCGTGCACCAGGTGCAGGGTGAACCGCGCCGTGGCCCGCACCGAGAGCGAGACGTCCGCGAGGATCACCAGGCGCGGCTTGTCCTCGGCCCGGCTCACCGTGACCGGGGTGAACGGGATGCCGTCGAAGCGCATGTTGCGGCGCATGGTGCGTCCGGCGTCGATGCGTCCGCGCGGCGACTGCCGGCGGCGGTGGGTCAGCGCCCCGTGCAGGGTCTTGGCCAGCCGGCGCAGCGAGTCCTCCAGTTGCTGGCGCTCGTGCTCCTCGGCCCGGTCGACCTCGGCGCGGCGGGCGTCCTCGTCGCCGTGCCTGCCGTCGATCACCCGCTGCTCGATCTCCAGCAGGCGCTCGAGGTGCGCCTTGATCGCCTCGGGGAGGTTCTCGAGCATCCCGGCGAGGCGGCGCCGCAGCGCCATCGCGTCGGTCTCGTCGCCCTCGTCGTCGATGCCGTCCTCGACACCCTGCAGCCAGCCCAGCAGGGCCTCCTGCTGCGCGACGTTGAGGTCCGCGTCGACCTTGGTGCCCGACGCCGTGGCGATGTCGCCGGGAATGCCGCCGCCGTGGAGGTGGTCGGTCTCGATCTGGACCTTCTCGCCGGTGTTCGTCCGGTCGGTCGCCCCGTCCTTGGAGAAGACGATCTCGTCGGTCATCGCCGCGAGGTCGATCTTGTTGGCCTCCTGGTGCAGGTTGTACTGCTGGGCCAGGTCGTCCGGATCGAAGAACTCCTTGATGTCGACCGGTTTGCCGTGGTCGTGGCCCTGCTCCGGGGTCTCCGACGGCTCCTCGGAGAGCGTGAAGTTCTCCAGGGCGCCGCTGTCGGAGAGGTCCTCGTGACCGTGCCCGTGGCCGTGGCCGGTGTCCTCGGTGCCGATCCGCACCAGGGCGAAGAACGCGTCGAAGATCTCGTCGAACGTGGCCTCGTCGCGGATGTCCTTGATCAGCGAGACCTGCAGGGCCGCCTTGAGCGTCGCGCGGTCGGCGAGGACGCCGGGCTCGCGCGCGCACCGCATGGCGTCGAGGACCTCCGAGGTGGAGATCCTGACCTGCCGGATCCGCAGGAGCCGCACGAAGCGGTGGATGCTGGCCTCCATCAGGGGCCTCCTCTCTGGGCCGGCCGGGCCTACAGGGCGCGCTTCTTGCCCAACCCGAACGACCGGCTGCCCTGCGAGGAGCTGACCTTCCGCGGCTTCGCATCCGGTCCCTCGCCGCGACGCGCCGCCTCCTTGGCCTCCGAGCCGGCCGCGTAGTGCCCCACGTGGCGCCCCTCCTGGTCCTTCGTCGCCCGCACCGTGCGGCCGTCGGGGCCGTCGCCCTCGTCGTCGTCGACGACCGTGGGCGCCGGGCCGGACGAGCGCCCGTCGGTGGGGGCGTCGCTGCCCGAGGAGGAGTGGCCGTGGTCGTCGTCGTGCCCATGGCCGTGGCCGTGTCCGTGGCCGTGTGCGTCCTCGACCACGGCGTTCGGGTCCACGAGCTTCGGCAGCGCGCCGAGCGCCTTCGTGACGTCCTTGTCGTACTTCACGACGACGGAGACGGTGTCGGAGAGGATCTGGGAGTTCAGCTCGTCGACGCCGAGGACGGCGAGCGTGCGCGCCCAGTCGATCGTCTCGGAGATGCTGGGCGCCTTGCGCAGCTCCAGCTCGCGCAGCCCGCGGACGACCTCGACGAGCTCGCGCGCCGCGGCCTCGGGCAGTCCGGTGTCCTTCGAGCGGACGATCTCCAGCTCCCGCTCGGCACTCGGGTAGTCGAGGAAGAGGTGCAGGCAGCGGCGCTTGAGGGCCGCGGCTAGGTCACGGGTGTTGTTGCTGGTCAGGATCACGTACGGCGCGTTCTTGGCCAGGAACGTCCCGACCTCGGGCACCGAGATCTGGAACTCGCCGAGTGTCTCCAGCAGCACCGCCTCGAGGGCCTCGTCCGCGCGGTCGACCTCGTCGATGAGGAGCACGACCGGCTCGTCGGAACGGATGGCCTCGAGCAGCGGGCGCGGGGCGAGGAAGCGCTCGGAGAAGAACACCGAGTCCTGGGCGCCGATGCGGTCGACCGCGGTCGGGATGTCGGGGGCGTCCTCGACGACCTGCCCGATCTTCTCCCGGAGGATCTGGGTGTAGAGCAGCTGCTTGCCGTAGTCCCACTCGTACAGGGCCTTCGTCTCGTCCTGGCCCTCGTAGCACTGCAGCCGCAGGAACCTCCGGCCGGTGGCGACCGCGAGCATCTTCGCGAGCTCGGTCTTGCCGACGCCGGCGGGGCCCTCGAGCAGGAGCGGCTTCTCCAGCCGGGTCAGCAGGAACACGGTGGTGGCCAGCCGCCGGTCGGCGATGTAGCCCTGGGCGGAGAGCGCCTCGACGACCTCGTCGACCGAGTCGAAGACGGTGCCGGGCTGCTCGGACGTGCTGGTCACGCGGGGTCCTTCCGTGGTGCGGGGCGAGGGGGAACACGCGGGTGCCCGGCGGACCCTCCGATGGTCCGCCGGGCACCGGCGTTTGTCAGCTCCGGGACTCAGCTGAGCAGGTCGTCGAGGTCACCGTTGAGGCAGTGGTCGACGACGGGGCGCACCGTCGTGAAGGTGCACTCCTTGGGGTTGCCCGGGGTGCAGGCGTCACCGAGGACGTGGTTGGTGATGCGGTCCACGTCGGCGTCGTTGCCCGTGATGGTCTTCTGGTTCTCGTAGAACTTCGTCGGTCCCTGGCCGAGACGGTTCTTCGAGTACGAGTCCTGGGTGACGTCGGTGAACTTCTCCGGGATGCCCACGTCGCGCAGGAGCCGGATCGCGGCGGCCAGCGCGGCCTCCGCGGCCTGCACGTCGGTCATGTGCGTGGTGTCGACGCCCATGGCCGTCGCGATCTTCGCGAAGCTCTTGTAGGCGACCGGCATGTTGAACGCCCACACGCGGGGGAGCGCGACGGCGTTGTTCAGGCCGTGGTGGGTGTCGTAGAACGCCGACACCGCGTGCGAGATCGAGTGGATGATCCCGAGACCACCGGAATTGAACGCCTGGGCGGCGATGTACTGCGCGTACATCATGCCCTCGCGGCCGGGGAGGTCCTGGCCGTTCCACACCGCCTCGCGGAGGCTCTGTGCGGTGAGCTCGATGGCGTGCAGGGCGCTGCCCAGGCTCGGCTCGAACTTCAGCCGCGAGACGTAGGGCTCCGAGGCGTGGGCGAGGACGTCGAACCCGCACTGCGCGGTGAAGTCGACCGGGAGGTCGTAGTAGAGGACCGGGTCGTCGATGGCCAGCGAGGTCACCGAGTTGTCGTCGAACGCGACGTACTTGTGCGGGTTGTTCGGGTCCGTCGTCGTGTCGGTGATGACGTAGGCCCAGGAGGTCTCCGAGCCGGTGCCGGCCGTCGTCGAGACCGCGATGTGCGGAGGGTTCTTCGGGTTCTCGGACTGGTTGAAGCCCTCGAACTCGTTGACGTTGCGGCCGTCGTGCGACACCGAGATGCGCGCGCCCTTGCAGGCGTCGTGGGAGGAGCCGCCGCCGATGGACACGAAGCTGTCGCAGGCGTTCTCCTGGTAGCGCTTCACCGCGTCCATGACGTTGTAGTCCTTGGGATTGGACTCCACCTGGTCATAGATGACCGTGTCGATCCCGTGGTACTTCATGGACTCGCTGATCTTGTGCACGATGTCGGTGCCGCGCAGGCCCGACGTCATGATCAGCGTCTTCTTGAAGCCCATCTTCAGGGCCTCGGGTCCGATCATCTCGTGCGAACCGGGCCCGAGGAGCGCCCGCGGGAACGGGTGGAACTCCTTGATCGGGAACGGCTTGAGCAGCTCGTCGACCTGCATCTCGATCCTCTCGTCGTCCGGGGACCTGCTGGGGAACAGCCGGTCTGACGTCCGGCGCGGACGCTAGGGGTGCTCCGCGTCACGGGCGAGGGTGAGCGCGTGATCCCGTTCACGGAGTGGGGAGATCACCCCGACGTTCGGAGGGTTTCGGGTGCTGCCCTTCGTACCCGACGTCATTGTCCCGATGCAGTTGCGATTCAATGGCAACAATGCGGTACTGCCTGTGCCGTGGGGCTCGCTGTCGAACCCGCCGCCGACCGGCAGGCTCGAGAACGACCGCGTCGAGGTGCCCTGGTAGGGGTCGGACCGGGGCTTCCTCGATCATCGGGACGTCATCGCTCGCGGTGGACCGGTCGACCAGCGACCAGGTCCCGCTGATCACTCCGCGCGTCACGAATTCGTCACGGCGGGAACCGCGCGCCCCCGGCGGTCCTCCGAGTCGGTGTGGAATCCCTGACGAGGACCAGACGTGAACCGTTCCGAGGGTCGGCGGCCGTGGCGCGCGGGCTGATCACGTGGGGGCGGTTGCGGGGGCCGGACTTCACGAAGGTGCACCCGGACGTCTACGTCGGGTCGGACGTCGACCTCGACGCGTACGTCCGGGTGCGGGCGCTGCGCGTCTGGAGCGCGGGCGTCGGGATCGTCGCCGGGCCGCTGGCCGCCGTGGCGTGGGAGGCCGAGTGTCCCTGGGCGGACGGCGAGCTGATCGTCCCGGACCACGCGCGGGCGCCGGCCGCGGACGTCCGGCTGCGGGTGGACGACCTGCCCCTCGAGGAGGTCGCGCCGCTCTACGACGCCTGGGTCACGACCCCGGTCCGCACCGCCTTCGATCTCGCCCGCCGGACACCCCTCGTCGACGCCGTCGCGGCCGTGGACGCACTCGCCTTCGCGTGCCGACTGACGGCGGGGGACCTCCGACGTGTGGTCGACCACCATCCCGGCGCTCGGGAGCTCGTCCGGGTCCGCCGGGTGCTCGAGCTGATGGATCCGCTGGCCGAGTCGTGCATGGAGACGCGGACCCGGCTGGCCCTGGTGCTCCGCGGGGTACCCGGACCGGTCTCGCAGTTCGAGGTCGTCCTCCCGTCGGGGAAGCGGGCCCGCCTCGACCTGGCCTGGCCCGCCGCGTTGGTCGCCGTCGAGTACGACGGGCCGGAACACCGGAGCATCACCGGGCAGAACCGCGACGCGTTCCGGAACGAGGGTCTGGACGATCTCGGCTGGGACGTCCTGCACGTGACCTCGGCGATGGTGCTCGACCCCGTCGCGGCGGACCGCTTCGCGGCACGGGTCGCCCGGAAGCTGCGCTGATCGGCATCGCGGTGATCACCGGGACGTCATCGCTGCGGAGCGGCCGTCGCCGCGACCATGACGTCCCGTTGATCAACGGAAGCGGCCCGCGCGACGGCGGGACGGACGACGGACCGCGGGCCCGCGGGCCCGCGGCGGATCAGCCGTCGGCCAGGGCTGCCCGCGCCAGGTCCAGGGCCCGCTCCGGCGGGACGCCCAACGAGCGCATCCGCGCCGCGTACTCCCGCGCCGCCTCGCGGGCCTCGTCGTGGCCCGACCCGGCCGAGGGATCCACGACGAAGGTCCCCAGCCGGCCGCGGGTCTCCACGACGCCGGCCGCTTCGAGCTCCCGGTACGCCCGGGCCACCGTGTTCGCCGCCAGCCCGAGATCGACCGCGAGCCGCCGGACGGCGGGCAGACGCGTGTGCGGGGCCAACGCGCCCGAGCGGACCAGGGAGGTCACCGACGCCCGCACCTGCTCGTAGGGGGCCACCGCCGAGGACGGGTCCACGTCGATCAGCGCCACGGGGTCGGTCACCGGACGATCATCCCAGCGCGATCAGACCCGGGCGGCGAACCCACGCCCGAGGTCGTCGAAGGCCTCGCCGACCAACCCCCGCAGCGACCCGCCGTCACCCGCCCCGGAGGCGAGCCACGTCGTGAACACCCCGCGCATCGCGGCCACCACCACGCGGGCGAACACCTGTGGGCGGAGGTCCGAGGCCGGGCACCCCCAGCGGGACGCCGCGTCCACCGCCACCGCCTGCTCCCACGCGGCGTAGCGGACCGAGGCGCGCGCGGCGACCTCGGGCACCGTCTCGATCAGGCGCAGCCGACGCCGCAGCGCTGGCACGTCGTCGTC
>JAICLN010000200.1 GCA_025925615.1 Actinomycetospora sp.
CCCTCATGTGCGGCATCGGGCTGCTGCTGATGCGCGCCCAGCGCCGCGAGGGCCGGTCCGGCGAGGCCGCCGCAGAGGAACCGGTCGAGGAACCGGTCGAGCCCGACGAGCCGGCCGGTCCCGCGGGCAGCGACGTCAGACCGCGTCCTCGTCCGCGACCCGCTCCCAACGCTCGCTGAGCCGGTCGAGGGTCGCGAGCAGCGACTCGATCTCCCCGCTCTCGTCGCTGCAGTTCATCAGCCGCAGGTTGAGCCGCGAGACCCGCCGGGACACGTCGTCGAGCAGCGTCTCGCCCTGCGACGTCAGCGTGAGCAGCTTGCGGCGCCCGTCGGCGGGCGCGGTGTCGCGGCGGATCAGCGACCGGTCCTCCAGACGACGGCACACGTCGGCCATCGTCGAGCGGTCCAGCGCGACACAGGCCGCGAGCGAGCCCTGGTCGACGCGCGGGTAGGCGCTGATGGCGCTCATGACCGCGAACTGCGGACCGGTGAGGGCGGTGTCCACGTGCCGCAGCCACGCCGCGGCATAGGCCTGGTGCAGCCGCCGCACGAGGAATCCCGGGGCGCTGCGCAACGGCTCCGGGGTGTGCGGTGGACCAGCGGGTGACCGCTCCGGCTCCTCCGGAACCCCCTCCGTCGATCCCGCCGACCCGTCTCTCCGAGCCATTCCCGCCCTCGTTCCCCCTGGGCGGAGCGCTCCGTCACCGATCACGAGGCGTTGACCTCGGAGAGGTGATCGGCTCGCGGAGTACCCCACCGCGACGTACGCGTCACCCATCCGGATGGACGGGAACCCGTTCCCCCCTGCTACGCCGTGTCGCGACGCTGGTTGCACGCTACGGTCTCGACCCCCATCGATGCGAGCGGAGATGTTCCGGGCGCGTCGCGGATGGGCCATTCAGCCGCGGCCCGGCAGCTCCGTCGGCACCTGCGCGGGGAAGAGCCGGCGGACGTCGTCGAGGGTCACCAGGCGAAGTCCGATCACCTGCTCGACGACCGCGATGCGCCACCCCCGCGTCTTGTCGTTCAGGCGGACGCCGCGCAGCCAGCGCTGCGCGTGCCGGAAGGCCTCGCTCTGGGTCTTCGGGCTGGGTGCCGGACGGCCCGCCTCGCGGTGCCACGCGGTGATCTGGTCTGCGTCTCCGTGCACGTCGCGGGCCACGCCGTCGGGGCTCTGCGCGGCCGCGATGAGGGTGGGCCCGCACGCCGCGACGAGCACCGACCACCAGGTCTCGTCGGTGGGCAGCGCGGCGTTGACGGTGGCGCCGCCGGCGAGGTCCGGCACCGCGGAGGCGCCGCCGACGGGGCCGAACGCGAGCAGGGCCAGCGTCACCTCGCGCCCGTCGGCCAGCCACAGCCCGAGCGAGGCCCGCGAGTCGCGCACGAGCAGCCCGTTGCCGGCGCGGATGCGGTCCTGCCCGGCGACCCCCGGGACGACGAGCGTCAGCTGCCCGCCGTGGCGCTGGCGGTTGATCACGAGGTAGGCGTCGTCGCGGATCTCGATCTCGGCGGCCACGCGGGAGACCTGGTCGTCCGCGACATGGACGTGCCTCTCGGACGCGGCGTTGCGCCCGATCGTCGCGGTCTCGCCCCACGGCACCGAGATCCGACGCTCGGTCCGGACGTCGAGCAGCGCCAGCCCGCCGAGCGGCAGCCGCCGCACCGGCTCGCGGACCTGCCTCACGCTCCCTCCCGTCGTCGGCTCCTCGGAGATCAGTATCCCCGGGCGACGACGGGCGCCGTAGCCGTCGCGTCCCCGCGCGGCTCGGGCACCTGCAGGCGCAGGCGCGGGCCGTCGGACCCGAGGGCGATCGCCGCCCCGGGGGCGAGCCGGGTCGGCCGGGTGACCGGGGAACCGTCGACGGTGGTGCCGTTGGTCGACCCGAGGTCGGTCACCGTCCAGACCCCCGACGGGTCCGGCTCGAGAACCAGGTGGCGCCAGGAGACGCTCGGGTGGTCGACGACGACGTCGCAGGCCGGATCGCGCCCGAGCGCCGCCCGCCCGGTGACGTCGGCGTCGGTCAGGTGTGTTCCGGCCGCGTCGTCGACGACGAGGACCGCGCGCGCCGGGGCGGGGGACCCGAGCCGGGCGAGCGTGGTCCGCCGCCGCGCCGGGACGGACACCGTCGCCATGGCGGCGAGCGCCCCTGCGGACCACGATCGTCGGGGCGCCGCCGGTCGCGGCGCTGCTGGGGAGCGCGGTCCGGACGAGGGCGGCACGGGTCGGCCGGGCGCCGGCAGCGCAAGCGGGCCCGGGGTACGGGCCGGGGCGCCGCGGGCCGGGGCGAGCGGAGCCGCGGTCGAGGCACACGCCGCGGCCACCGGCGGCTGCTGCGGCTCGGAGAACGCGGCCGTGACGACGACGCGACCGAGCGGCACGTCGGGGGAGACCAGCAGGTGGACCCAGGTGCGCTCGGCAAGCCGGCGCACCCCCTGCTCGCCCCCGTGGGCCACGTAGCCCTCGGCGAGCTCACGGGCGAGGGCCTCCAACGGGCGGCGCCCGGCCACCTCGGCGGCGTCGACGGGGTTCCACTCCACCCACAGGTGCGGGGCCGCGACCTGCTGGCCACGCGGGGTCCAGACCAGCGCGTCCTGCCCGTCGAGGCGCGTCGCGGTCGCGCGCAGCAGTCCGTCGCCGTGCACCCACGGGCGGGCCAGCAGGACGCGGAGCACGCGGCGCACCGGGGCGCCGGCGGGCGGGGCGAGGGAGAGGTCGGTCGTGGGGCGCTCCGCGGTCGGGTCGTCGAGGGGCTCGGGGCGGGGCCGGGCCCAGGCCGAGACGACGACGGCGAGCCCGGCGGCGAGCGCGAGCAGCACGACGACGAGGAGCGCCACCAGCAGCGACCCGGTCATCCACCAGAGCAGCAGGACCGCGACGACGCCGCCGCCGAGCCCCAACCGGGCCCGCGGGCTCAGCAGCGGCGGGCGGGCGGGGCCGCCGGCGGTGCCGCGGGCGGGGGGCGGGGCACTCACGACGTGCCCCCGGCCGCCACGACGCGGTCCAGCCCGGGCACTCGGTCGGCCAGCTGCGCCGGGGTCGGCAGGTGCGCGGCGGTCGCGGAGAGCACCGAGCTGCCGCGGACGGCGCCGCCCAGATCGGCCGGGCCGAGGGCGACGACGGCGGCCCCGACGGCTACGCACACCACGAGCGCGAGCCCGCCGTGGGCGACGACCCCGACGGCCCGGTCGAGCAGGTGCGGCCGGGCGACCCGGCCGTCGCCGCGCCGGGCGAGGGCGTCGGCGAGGCGCCGGCCCAGGGCGAGCCCGATCAGCCCGGTGACGACGACCGCGACGATCAGCAGCACCGTCGAGGACGCGTTCCACCAGGTCGCGAGCCAGCCGCCGAGGAACACCCCGGCCACCGCCCCCGCCAGAGAGAGCACGAGCGCGGTGCCGCCGCGCCGCCAGCCCCGCCAGGCGGCGAACGCGACGACGATGAGCACCACGACGTCGACGACCACGTCGGTCCCGGGTGTCACGGGTCCTCCTCGGGGTCCGGCAACCATGACGGTCCCGAGTCAAGCCGGGCGAGGCCCCGGTCGGACGGACGCGATCGGGAAGTAATTCCCGGGGTTCGGGCCTGCGGCCCTCGTGCGTGCCCTATCGGCGTGCTGTGTCTCCGTCGTGTCTGAGCACGGGAACGCACGCACATGTGCGCTGGCGCACGAACGTGGATGTGACCGGCATCGTGTGGTCAACCCGGTACCGTGGGTAGCGGTAACCGTCGGTCTCCGGTACTCCTGGTACCTAGTAATTCACCAGGCAGAGGAGAGACCGTGACAGCGATCGGAGACTGGCCGCTGGCGCGCCGCGTGCGCGCTGCCGCGACCCGCTTCACCACCCCGCTGCTCCCCGACGACTACCTGACCCTGTTCAACCCGCTCTGGTCCGTCCGTGAACTGCGGGGTCGGGTCGTCAGCGTCACCCCGGAGGCCGAGGACGCGGCGACGCTCGTCGTCGAGCCCGGCTGGGGATGGACCTTCGAGCACACCGCCGGCCAGTACATCGGCATCGGCGTCGAGATCGAGGGGCGCTTCCACTGGCGCTCCTACTCGCTGACGACGCCGCCGGCCCGCGACGGCCGACGCCTCGTCGTCACCGTGCGGGCGATGCCGGAGGGCTTCGCCTCGCGCCACCTCGTCCACGGCATCGCGCCGGGGACGATCGTGCGGCTGGCGCCGCCGCAGGGCGAGTTCGTCCTGCCCGACCCGCTGCCCGGCAAGGTCCTCATGCTGACCGCGGGCAGCGGCATCACGCCGATCATGGCGATGCTGCGGACCCTCGACCGGCGCCACGGGGCGGGCTCGCTCGCCGACGTGACCGTCGTCCACTCCGCTCCCGACGCCGAGCGTGCGCTCTTCGCCGACGAGCTCGAGCTGCTCGCCCGCCGCCACCCCGGCTGGCGGGTCGTGCAGCGCCACACCGCGACCGACGGGCGCCTCGAGCTCGCCCCCGGCCCGCGCGAGGGGAGCCCTCGTGCGGATAGAGCGACCGGATCCTCCCCTCGCGTGGGTCTCGACGACGTCGTGCCCGACTGGCGCGAGCGTCGGACCTGGGCCTGCGGCCCGGCCGCGATGCTCGACGACGCCGAGAAGCTCTGGGCGGACGCCGGCCTCACCGAGGCCCTGCACCTGGAGCGCTTCTCCGCCGACCTGTCCGGCGGCGAGGCCGAGGGCGGCACGATCACGTTCGCCCGCAGCGGGAAGACCGTCGAGGTCGACGGCGCCACGACCGTGCTCGCGGCCGGCGAGGACGCCGGCATCCCGATGCCCTTCGGCTGCCGCATGGGCATCTGCCACACCTGCGTCGCCCCGCTGCGCACCGGCGCCGTCCGCGACCTGCGCGACGGCACCGAGCACCGCGTCGCGGGAGAGGGAGCGACCGACTCCAGCCACATCGCCGTCCAGACGTGCGTCACCGCAGCCGCGGGCGACTGCGTCATCGACCTCTAGACCCTCTCAACGGAAGGAGACCGACCATGGCCATCTCCGACATCACGGAGTTCGCCCACCTCACCGAGGCCGACGTCGAGGCCCTCGGCGAGGAGTTCGACCAGATCCGTCGCGACGTCGAGGCCTCCCGCGGCGAGGCCGACGCCGAGTACATCCGCAGCATCATCCGCACCCAGCGCCGGCTCAACATCGCCGGGCGCGTGGCGCTGTTCGGCAGCCCGATCCCGCCACTGTGGATGGCGGGCGCCGCCCTGCTGGGCGTGGCCAAGATCCTCGAGAACATGGAGATCGGCCACAACGTCATGCACGGCCAGTGGGACTGGATGAACGATCCGGAGATCCACTCGGCGACGTGGGAGTGGGACAACGTCTGCCCCGCCGAGCAGTGGAAGCATTCGCACAACTACCTGCACCACACCTATACGAACGTCCTCGGCAAGGACAAGGACGTCGGCTACGAGATCCTCCGGGTCACCTCCGACCAGAAGTGGAACCCGGTCAACCTCGGCCAGCCGGTGTTCAACACCCTGCTGATGCTGCTCTTCCAGCACGGCGTGGCGATCCACGACCTCGACATCGAGGGCCTGCTCCGCCGGGACATCGAGGACCCGGAGGAGTTCAAGGCCAAGCTCGAGCAGGTCGGGCGCAAGATGCGCCACCAGATGGGGAAGGACTACATCCTCTTCCCGCTGCTCACCGGGCCGTTCTTCCTGACGACGCTGACCGCGAACATGGCCGCGAACCTCATCCGCAACGTCTGGTCCTACGCGATCATCTTCTGCGGGCACTTCCCCGACGGGGCCGAGGTGTTCACCGAGTCCCAGCTCGAGGACGAGACGTCGGGGGAGTGGTACCTGCGCCAGCTGCTCGGGTCGGCCAACTTCACCGGCGGGCGGCTCATGCACGTCATGTCCGGGTCGCTCGGCTACCAGATCGAGCACCACCTGTTCCCGGACCTGCCGTCGAACCGGTACCCGGAGATCGCGGAGCGGGTGACGGCGATCTGCGAGAAGTACGACCTGCCCTACACCACCGGGTCGTTCCCGAAGCAGTTCTGGAAGTCCATCCGCACGATCTGGCGGCTCGCGCTGCCGAACAAGAAGTTCGCGGCCGAGCAGCAGGCCCACGAGGCCGAGGGCCTGCGCCGGGAGAACGCGACGACGACGCCGTCGGCCGAGGCCGCCGCGCGGGTCGCCGCCTGATCGACGCGGGGGGTACGACGGCCCGTCCCGGAGCACCCCGGGGCGGGCCGCCGTGTCGCTGGGCATGATCACGACGTCGAGAGCGACACGCCCGAGATTCGGCGCGACTCGCTCACGAAGTCCGGATCGACGACGTCGAGCGGGGCCGGGCAGCGCTTGACTCCGAGTCGGCGCGGGAGTCCGGGTCGGTACTCAGCCGCGGGGGGCGGGACAGACCAACCGCGGCATGATCACGACGTCGGTGGCGACACGCCCAACGGGCGCCGGGACGCGCCGCCGAGGTCGTGATCACGGCCCTGATCAGCGGTGGACCCCGGCGGCCCGACCACTCGCCGGGCGCCCGCACGGGACGCGGCCCGCCGACTAGCGTGTCGCGCGTGTCGATCTACCCCTACGGCTCGTGGCCGACCCCGGTGACCTCCGAGCTCGTGGTCGCCGCCGCGGTCCGGCTCGACGAGGTGCGCCCCGACGGGACCGGCGCGGTCGTCTGGGGCGAGGGCCGCGCCGCCGAGGGCGGCCGCATCGCGCTGGTGCGCCGCGACCCCGACGGGACGGTCTCCGACCTTCTCGGGGAGGACGCCAATGTCCGCACGGCGGTCCACGAGTACGGCGGCGGCGCCTGGTGGACGGACCGGTCCGCACCCGGCGTCGTGTCCGCCGTCGACTGGGCCGACCAGCGGCTGCGCCGCCACGAATCCGGGACCACGACGGTGCTGACCCCGGAACCCGCGGTGCGCCGCGGGGACCGCTATGCCGATGGCGACGTCGCGCCCGACGGGTCGTGGCTGGTCTGCGTGCGCGAGCACCACCCGAGCGCGGGAGCGCCGGCCACCGACGTCGTCAACGAGGTCGTGCGGCTCGACGCCCGGGAACCGTCGACCCCCGAGGTCCTGGTCAGCGGCCCGGACTTCGTCGCCGCGCCCCGCATCTCCCACGACGGCACCCACCTGGCCTGGGTGAGCTGGGACCACCCGTCGATGCCGTGGGACGACACCGTCCTGCGGGTGCGCGAGCTCGCGTCGGGCGACGAGATCGTCGTCGCCGGCGGGCCGGGCGAGTCGGTGGGCGAGCCGACGTGGCACCGGGACGGGACGCTGACGTTCCTCTCCGACCGCACCGGCTGGTGGAACCTCTACCGCTGGACCGCCGCTCGGGGCGTCGAGCCGCTCGTGGTCCTCGACGCCGAGATCGGGATCCCCGCCTGGCAGCTCGGCGGCTCCCGGCACGCGGTGCTGGAAAATGCAACTGAGCACGCCGATAGGCAGCAGGTCGTCTTCGCCCGCTCGTCGGAGGGCTTCGACGCGCTGGTCGTCCGCGAGGTCGACGGGTCCCTGAGGACGCTGGACACCGGGTTCACGACGATCCGCTCGGTCCGTGCCGACGGGCCCGACGCCGTGGTCTGCGTCGCCGGGAGCCCGACCACCGAGCCCGGGGTCCACCGCGTCACCGTCGAGGGCTCGACGTGCTCCGTCACGACCCTGCACCCGCCCCGCGACCTCGGCCTCGACCCGGCGACGATCTCGGTCCCGGAGCCGATGACGTTCGGATCGGTCGACGGCGAGGGCGCGCCCCGCGACGCCCACGCGCTCTACTACCCGCCGTCATCAGCGCACACCGCCCCGGACGGCGAGCTGCCGCCGCTGCTCGTCGTCATCCACGGCGGCCCGACGGGCGCGGCGGTGCCCGTGCTCGCC
>JAICLN010000375.1 GCA_025925615.1 Actinomycetospora sp.
AGACCGGCCGCATCGGCACGCCGTCCGGCGTCGACCGCCTCGGCGGCCATGCGGCGGTTGCGCAGGGCGAGCAGCGCCTGGCCGCTGACCGTGGCGAACAGGGCCCGCTCGCCCGGGGTGAGCACCCGGCCGCCGGCCACGAGGTGCACGCCCTCGTCGATCTCGACGTCGACGTCCGCGTCCTCCGGGCGGACGCACGGCGCCTCCCCGGTGCACGCGGTCACCTCCCACGCGCCGCCGGCCCCGCGTTCGAGCACGGCGACCGCGGTGAGCCCGAACGCCTCCCGCACCCGCTCGAGGAGCTTGGGCAGCGGGTCGGAGCGGGACAGGACGACCCGGGCGAAGGACCCGAGCAGCGTCGCCTCGGTGCGGGCCGCGGCGGCCTGCCCGGCACGGCGGTCGGCGCGGTCGACGACGAGGGCCACGAGGATCCCGATGACGACCATCGCCACGATCTGGATCGCGTTCTCCGGCTCCGCGACGGTGAGGGTGTGCAGCGGCGGGGTGAGGAAGAAGTTGAGCAGCACCCCGCCGAGCAGGGCCGCGACGAGGGCCGGGCCGAGCCCACCGAGCAAGGCGGTGACCACCGTGGCCAGGAAGAACGCCACGACGTCGGTCGAGACCCCGACGACGTCGCGCAGCCCCGTCCCGAGCAGCGTCGCCAGCACCGGCAGCACGACGGCGGCGGGCCACCCCCGCCCGGGGCGGCGCGCCGGGATCGACAGCCGCACGCGTCGGGGGTGGCCCGCCTCGGCGTGGGTGACGAGGTGGACGTCGATGGGCCCGGACGCCGCGACCGCCCGCGCCCCGATCCCGGGGTCGACGAGCCGGGCCCAGCGGGATCGCCGGGAGGTCCCGAGCACCAGCTGCGTGGCGTTGGCGCCGCGGGCGAACTCCAACAGCGCGGCCGGGACGTCGTCGCCGACCACGGTGTGGAAGGACGCCCCGACGTCGCCCGCGAGACGGCGGAGGTCGGCCCCGCTCGGGCCGGAGCCCCCGAGTCCGTCCCCGCGCAGCACGTGGACGCAGAGCAGGTCCGCCGAGCCGGCCCGGCGGGCGATCCGCGCGGCGCGGTGCAGCACCGTGGCGCTCTCCGGCCCGCCGGTCACCGCGACGACCACGCGCTCCCGGGCCTCCCAGACCTCGGAGATCTCCGACTCGCTACGGTAGCGCTGCAGCGCGACGTCGACCTGGTCGGCCACCCACAGCAGGGCCAGTTCCCGCAGGGCGATGAGGTTGCCGGTGCGGAAGTAGTGCGCGAGCGAGGCGTCGATCTTCTCGGGGGCGTAGATGTTGCCGTGGGCCATCCGGCGGCGCAGCGCCTCCGGGGTGATGTCGACGAGCTCGAGCTGGTCGGCGGCCCGCACCACCGCGTCCGGCACGGTCTCCTGCTGGCGGACGCCGGTGATGCGCTCGACGACGTCGCCGAGGGACTCGAGGTGCTGCACGTTCACCGTCGAGATCACGTCGATCCCGGCGTCGAGGAGCTCGTCGACGTCCTGCCACCGCTTCACGTGGCGCGACCCGGGCGCGCAGGTGTGGGCCAGCTCGTCGACGACGCACACCGTTGGCGCCCGCGCGATCACACCCTCGACGTCGAGCTCGGTCAGCTCGGTGTCGCGGTGGGTGACCACGAGGCGGGGGAGGACCTCGAGCCCCTCGAGCAGGGCCGCGGTGCGGGACCGGCCGTGGGTCTCGACCAGCCCGACGACGACGTCGGTGCCCCGGTCGAGCCGCCGGCGGGCCTCGTTCAGCGCCGCGTAGGTCTTGCCGACGCCCGGCGCCGCGCCGAGGTGGATGCGCAGCTCACCGCGCCGCTCGCTCGCGGCGCCCGCCGGGTCGCCCGAGCCGAGGGTCGCGTCGACGGTGTCCTCCCGGGCCATGTCCCCACCTCCTCCGACGCCTCAGCGTCCTCCCGCCGGCGCCGCGGCGTGGACCAGCGCGTCGAGCTCGGGGACGTCGACCGTCGGTTCACCGATGAACCCGAGTGTGCGCCCGTCGGTGGCCTGCGCGACGAGGGCCCGCACGCGGTCCTCGCCGAGACCGGTCACCCGCGCGACGCGGGGGACCTGGAGGGCGGCGTAGGCGGGGCTGATGGCGGGGTCGAGGCCGGACCCCGAGGCGGTCACCGCGTCGGGCGGCACGGCGGCCGGGGCGACGCCCTCCCGGGCGGCGATCACGGCGCGACGTTGCTCGATCGCCGTCACCAGCTCGTCCGAGTCGGCAGCCCGGTTGGACCCGCCCGAGGTGCTGGGGTCGGCCGGGCCGAGACCTGCCGGGGCGTCCTCCGGCGCCGAGGCCGACGGGCGGGTGTGGAACCAGGGGTCGGACACCTGGGTCGAGCTCCGCTGCGCTCCGTCTCCCGGGCCTGGGTTCGCCGGGACCGGGTCGATCCCGATCAGCGAGGACCCGGTGGCCGCCCCCGTGGTCGTCAGCAGCGAGCCCTCGGCCCGCTCGTGCAGGCCGGGCAGGCGGCTCACCGTCCAGACCCCGAGCGGGTACACGACGCCGAGCAGCAGGGTGAGGACGACCACGAGGCGCAGGGCGGCGAGGGTCTGGCGGCGCAGCGCCGAGGCCGTCACCGGGTGGGCGGGGGAGGGCTCGTCGGTGGTCGGGCTGTGCTCGACGGAGGTGGTCATGATCAGCCGATCCCCGGGATGAGCCGGACGACGAGGTCGATGAGGGAGATGCCGACGAACGGGACGACGACACCGCCGAGCCCGTAGACCTGCTGGTTGCGCCGCAGCATCGCGTCCGAGGTCATCGGCCGGAACCGGACGCCGCGCAGGGCCAGCGGGATGAG
>JAICLN010000308.1 GCA_025925615.1 Actinomycetospora sp.
CGACGAGGCCCCCGGCCACGACGGCCACGGCCGCGAGGGCGACGAGCCCGACGGCGAGGGCCCGACGACGGGGTCGGGTCGGCGCGCCGGGCCGGGAGGCGTCCGACCGGGTGGGTGGGCGGGCGGATCCACGGGCGGGGCCGGACGGGTCGGCCGGGCCCGACGGTGACACTCCGCCGGCCGCGGGAGGTGCCGTGGTGCCGTCGGCCGCCGTGTCCCGGGCCCGTTCGGCCGCGAGCCCGTCCCGCAGGCGGGCGGCGAACCCCTCGGGCAGCGGCGGGACGGGCGCCGCCCCGAGGTCGGCCCGCGTGCGGTCCAGGGCCGCGAACAGGTCCTCCTCGCCGGCGCGGGGACGCTCGCCCTCGCCGTGCCGGCGCGCCGCGTCGGCGTGGGACTCCTCGGTCATCGCTCACCTCCCGCGGGGCTCGACAGGCCGCCTCCCAGGGCTTCGACGCCCGAACGGCCGTCGTCGTTCCCGCCGCCGGGACGCAGGTGCCCGAGGAGCACCGCGAGCCGGTAGCGCCCGCGGGCGGCCCGACTCTTCACCGTGCCCTCCCGCACGCCCAGCACCCGGGCCGCCTCCGCGATCGACAGGCCCTCCATGTCCACGAGCACGACCGCCGAGCGCTGGGCGACCGGGAGCCGGCCCAGCGCCTCGTCCACCGCCAGCACCGTCATGCGGTCCGCCATCGGGTCGCGGGACGCCGGCAGGTCGGTGCCCTCGTCGAGCGGATCCGTCGGGTGGCTGCGCCGGCGGCGCACCCGGTCGAGGCAGGCGTGGTACACGATCCGGTGCAGCCAGGTGGACACCGAGGCGTCCCCACGCCACCGGCCCGCACCACGGAAGGCCGACAGCAGCGCCTCCTGGAGCGCGTCCGCGGCCTCGTGGGAATCCCCGAGGGTCCGGATCGCGAAGGCCCACAGCCGGTCGGTGTGCCGGCGGACGAGCTCGTCGAACGCGCGGGGGTCCCCCGCCACGTGGGCGGCCATGAGCTCCGGGTCGGAGCGTGGGTCGGCCACGGGAGCGGACGCTAGACGCGGCCCGTCCGGCCGGGGGGCGGTTCGGGGAAACCCGCCCGCTCAGCTCGCGCCGACCACCGTGACCTCGGCGATCTGGGTCCGGTACCGATCACCAGACTGGCCGAGCGCGGTGATCCAGACGAGGAGGTTGTCCGTGGGCGCGGGCATGGCCTGCAGCGGGATCGTCGTGGTGTCGCCGGACACCGTGCCGGTGCCCAGGAGCTGGGTCTGCGCGAGCGGGACGTCGGGCGCCGCGGCCGCCCGGATCTCGATGGTCGTCCCCGGGCTCGGCGAGCGGACGATGACCTGGGCGACCTTCGCGGGGGCCCGGAAGGTCGTCATGAGCCCGATCCCGGGCTTGAGGGCCGGGAACTGCTGGTCGTACTGCGACGTCGACCAGGTCGACCCCGGGTCGTTGTCCGCCGCCCGCCCGACCTTGCCGGGATCGTCCGGGTCCCCGGACGGGTCGTAGACGGCGATGCTCGCCAGCTGCACCGGCCCGGTCGGGGCCGGCGGGGGCGGGGGCGGGACCGTGGGCGCCGCCGCCTGGCCGGGCGCGGGGGCGGGCGCGGCGGAGGTGGGGATGACCAGCGGCGGCCCCGAGGACGGTCCGCCGCCCACCAGCGACACCGCCTGGAACGCGATGAACGCGACGATCGCCAGGACCGCGACGACGAGCAGCGTCACCCCGATCCGCAGCTTGCGGCGGGTCGCGGCGTCGTGGTGCTCGGGCGCCTCGTCGTCGTCGGGCTGCCAGACCGTGCCGGGCTCGTCGTCGAGCTGGACGCCGTCCTCGGTCAGGGGGAGCAGCACGCCGTCGTCCTCGGCGCCCTCGCGCAGCTGGCGGACCAGGCCGTGGACGGCCGCGGCGGTGCGGATCCCGCCGGTGGCGTCCAGGGTGCGGTCGACCAGGGCGGCGAGCCCGACCGGCAGGCCCGGGCGGAGGTCGCGGACCGGGACGGGGACGCCGGCGGCGCTCCGGGGCGCCGCCTTGAGGCCCGCGGGGGTGCTCCCGTCGGCGGAGGGCCAGCGGGCGGTCAGCAGCAGGTAGAGCACCGAGCCGAGGCCGCGGACGTCGTCGTCGACCGTCGCGTCGCCGCGGGGCATGGGGAAGGCGAGCCGGGCGTGGGCCCGCGAGGTGACGCGGACGCGCTGCGGGTGGTCGATGCCGAGCACGAGGCCGGCGCGGTGGGCGTCGGCGACCGCCTGGGCGAGCGGTTCGACGACGCGCAGGGCCGCGCTGGGGCTCAGCGGCCCGCCGGCGACCAGCTCGGCGAGGTCCCGTCCGGGCGTCCACTCGGCAACGGCGGCGCCCAGGACGCCCGCGGGCAGCCGCGAGGACCCGGGCTGCACGACGTCGAGCACCCGCGCGGCGTGGCGGTGGGAGAAGTGGGCCGCGCGCGTCGCGCGGGAGAGCGCCGAGGACGCGCGCACGTCGGCCTGCCAGCCGCCGACCAGCAGGGTGATCGCGACGTCGCGCTCCAGCGTGGTGTCGCGCGCCTTCCACAGCACCGCGTCGGCGGAGCGGTCCCGGCCGACCTCGGCGACGAGGCGGTAGCGGTCGGCGATGACGGTGCCGGGCACGATCGCGCCGTCGCGGCCGACCGGGATCGGTCCCGAGGCGGGCGAGCGGGGGCCCCACGGGGTGGTGCCGCGGCGACCGGTGAGGGAGTCCCCGCCCCGGGGCTCGGACCCGCGGCCGGACCGCGACCCGGTCCCGCCGCGCCGGGTGCCCTCGGGCAGGAACGTCGTCGGCCCGTCGATACGGGGGGTGGCGCCGGTGACCCGCGGCACGGCGGTGGTCGGCGCGTCCACGCCGTTCCCGGACGTATCCGGGTCGGGACGCGGCTCGTCGGGTGCCTGGGACGCCGGGACGTGGGCGGGCTCATCCGCGGCGTCGTCCCGGGCGGGGTCGACGGGGGTCTGGTCCACGAGGGGGTCCTCGGCGCCGCCGGAGTCCTCGTCGGAGCGGTCCTCGACGGGGCCGGACGACTCGGCGACGGCGCCACGCGGGGCTCCTGGGGCGCGGCGACCGGCCATCGCGTCGTCCACCCCTCACCTCCGGCGCGCTCGCCACACCCTGCGCGGCCCGGGTCGGGACCGCGCTCGCCCGACCGGGGCGAGCGTACGGGACGGCGGCTCCCCCGTCGTGGACCCGGCGTCCCGCGGCGACACCCGTCACGGCGGCGCAACCCCGGACGGCGAGGGGCCGCGGTCAGCGCGCGACGAGCCGCCGCAGCCGGGAGATGACCGGATCGAGCTCGGGGACCCGCAGCAGCCGCATGGCGACCACGAGGACACCGAGCGAGACGACGCCGCCGACCCCGACGGTCAACCATGCCTTCGCGGCCGCCCCCGCGCCGCCGAGGAACCGCTCGAGGACGGTCACGACCACGACGGCCGTGAGCACCGAGACGATCGAGGCCATCGCCGTCAGCAGCACCGTGCGCAGGACGCGTCGGGTGTCGAGCCGTCCGATGCGGTGGCGCAGCCACACGTCGCCGACCACCAGCCCGACGACGAAGCCGAACGCGTTGACCCCGGCCAGGCCCAGGACCACCTGGTCGGGGGGCAGCAGCACCGGGCAGAGGTAGGCCAGCGGCACCTTGACCACGGTCATGATGACCATGATCAGGGTGGGGGTCCGGGCGTCGGCCATGGCGTAGAAGACGCGCAGCTGCAGCATCACCACGGCCATCGGGAGCAGTCCGAACGCCGACGCGGAGAGCGCCGCGCCCAGGGCCTCGGCCGACGACCCGCTGGCCCGCCCCACGGAGAACATCGCGACGCCGAGCTGGGAGCCGAAGACGGTGAGGATGACGCTGACCGGCAGGAGCGTCACGGTCGAGAGCCGGGAGCCGAGCGAGAGGTCGTCGACGACCTGGTCGAGGCGACCGTTCGCCGCCGCCGCGCTCATGCGGGGCATGAGGGCGGTCAGCAACGACACCCCGAGCACGCCGTAGGGGACCTGGATGAGCAGCCAGGCGTTCGAGTAGATCGACGGACCGCCGTCGCTGGCCGAGAACGCCACCCGCAGGATCACGGTGAGGCCGATCTGGCTGACCACGACGTAGGCGATGACCCACGCCGCGAGGCCGCCGAACGACGAGAGCCGCGGGTCCCAGCCGAAGCGCCAGTGCCACCGGAACCCGGTGCGCCGCATGGCCGGCACCATCACGGCGGCCTGCAGCAGGATGCCCAGCGTGCTGCCGACCCCCACGACGAGCAGCTGGGAGGTGCTGATCAGGCTGCCGTCGGTGGGGGCGGGGAGCACCCAGTAGATCGCCAGCGCGACGAGCACGACGACGTTGTTGAGCACCGGGGCCCAGGCCGCGGGACCGAACACCGCCCGGGCGTTGAGGATCGCCCCGAAGAGCGCCCCCATCCCGTAGAAGAAGATCTGTGGCAGGAGCAGGTAGGCGAAGTCGGTGGCCAGCGGCCGGTTGGCCTCGTTCTCGATGTAGGGCTGGACGAGCAGGGGCGCGGCGAGCACCGCGACGACCGTCGCCGCCAGGAGCACCACCGCCGCGCCGGTGAGCAGCTTCTGGGCGAAGCCGTCGCCCTCGTCGCCGTCCTCCTTCGCCGCCCTCACCAGGACGGGGATGACGACGCTGGTCAGGACGCCGCCGAGCAGCAGCTCGAAGATGATGTTGGGCAGCGTGTTCGCGATGTTGAACGAGCTGCCGACGAGCCCGAGGCCGATCGTCGCGGCGAGCGCCAGCGTGCGCAGGAAGCCGGTCAGGCGGCTGACCCGCGTCGCGACCGCCATGCCGCTCGAGGCCTTGACCAGCGAGGAGTCGTTGCGGTCGTCGCTCGGCGCGCGGGGGGCCGGGACGGCGGGTGCGTCCTGCTCGAGGGGCGGC
>JAICLN010000238.1 GCA_025925615.1 Actinomycetospora sp.
CCTGGCCGTTCGGGGCCTGGCCGTTCGGGGCCTGGCCGTTCGGCGCCTGACCGTTCGGGGCCTGGCTGTAGCCGTTGCGGCCGGTGTCGCCCGTCGACGGCGGCCCGGCCGGGGGACGACCCGGCGCGGACGCCTGGCCGTACGGCGGCGACGACGGTGACTGCCCGTACGAGGACGGACCGGCGGGTGCGGACGGCCCGGGGGGCGGCGGGGCCTGCCCGTACGGCGGCGAGGGCGGGGCCTGACCGTAGGGCGACGGGCCGTACGGGGACGAGCCGACGGACGGCGCGCCGTACGAGGGCCCGCCGTAGGCGGAGGGGCCGCCGTACGGGGACGGGCCGTGGGACTGCTGGCCGTAGGGCGGCGACGGCGGGGCCTGCCCGTAGGGCGACGGTCCACCCGGCGGCGGCGGCGCCTGCCGGCCGTACGTCGGGGAGAGGGGCGTCGGGCCCGGCTCGTCCGCGCCGAAGCGTCCGGGCGGCGCCGGCCACGCGCCTGGGCTCGACGGCCCGCCCCACGGGTCGGCGGCGTGGCCGTACCGGTCACTCCCGCCGTACGGGTCGCCCGAGCCGTAGGCGTCGCTCCCGCCGTGGCGGGAGTGACCCGACCGGTCGTCGCCGGGGCGGGAGCCCTCGTCGTCGGGCACTCCGTGCCGTCCAGCCACCAGGCGCTCCGAGGTCACGTCGCCGTAGGGGTCGTCCTCCACCGGCGCGACCGCGGCCGGCCCGCCCCAGCGGGGATCGGGCTCCCCGTGACGGGGCGAGCGGTAGCGGCGACCGGGCTCGTCGGTGGGAGGCACGAAGTCAGGCTAGGAGACGGCGTCGGGCGGCGGCGCAGGGAGGCCGCACGACGCGCGGCCCACTCAGCGGGCCGGGGTCGTCTCGCGCTTCTCGCGGATCTTGGCGGCCTTGCCGCGCAGCTCCCGGAGGTAGTAGAGCTTCGCGCGCCGCACGTCACCGCGGGTGACGACCTCGATGTGGTCGATGTTGGGCGAGTGAATCGGGAAGGTGCGCTCCACCCCGACGCCGAAGGAGACCTTGCGGACGGTGAACGTCTCGCGGAGGCCGCCGCCGTGACGACGGATCACGACGCCCTGGAAGACCTGTACACGGGAGCGTGAACCCTCGATCACCTTGACGTGCACCTTGACGGTGTCGCCCGGACGGAAGTCCGGGATGTCGGAGCGCAGCGACTGCGCGTCGAGCTCGTCCAGGGCGTTCATGGCTCGTCGTCCTCGCGTCTCACGGGTCGGCCCGAGGGGCACCGTCGGGACACGACGGCGGCCGGGCGACCGGATGGTTTCGTACCGTGTTGCCGTGCCGTGCAGCGCGGGTGGCGCGGGAACGGGCAGGTACCAGGCCGGCGGGACCGGCGCCGTGGCAACTCCCCCAGTCTGCCAGACGGGCCCGTGCTCCCCGGTGGGCGGGGCGCCGCCCTCAACGATCTCCGCCGGGCGGCCCGATCCCTCCGCCCGCGGGATCGGGCACCTCATACCCTGCCGCGGCCAGCACCTCCCGGTCGTGGCGGTCGAAGGCGGCATCACCGTGGACGGCGAGCAGCCCGTCGAGCAGGTCGGGTCGCACGGCCGCCGTCCGCTCCAGCGACCGGTCCCGACGCCACCGGGCCACCGCCGCGTGGTCGCCGCCGCGCAGGACCGGCGGGACGTCGAGGCCGCGCCAGGACTCGGGGCGGGTGAAGGCGGGGGCCTCGAGCAGCCCGTCGGAGAACGAGTCCAGCTCGGCCGACGCCGGATTGTTCAGCACCCCCGGGACCAGCCGCGACACCGCCTCCACGGCGACGAGTGCCGCGACCTCGCCCCCGGCGAGCACGTAGTCGCCCAGCGAGAACTCCTCGACGCGGCCGTGGCGGGCGGCGTCGAGGGTCACGCGTGCGTCGATGCCCTCGTAGCGCCCACAGGCCAGCACCAGCCGCGGTTCCTGCGCCCAGACGGCCGCCCTCGCCTGGGTCAGCGGCGCCCCGGCCGGCGTCGGTACCAGCAGGAGGCCGGGCTCGTCGGGGACCTCGGCGCGCACCGCGTCGAGCGCCTCACCCCACACGGTCGGGACCATGACCATCCCGGGTCCGCCGCCGTACGGTGCATCGTCCACGGCCTTGTGGACCCCGGTCGCCCACGTGCGGAGGTCGTGGATGTGCAGGTCGATCAGCCCGGCCCGGCGCGCCCGCCCGACGAGGGCCTCGTCGAGCGGCGCGAGGTAGCCGGGGAAGATCGTGACGACGTCGATGCGCACGCGGCGTGATCCTGCCGGGTGCGCCGAGGAGGGGGACGGATGGGCGGGACCGCACCGGTGCTCTGGTCCTCGGACCTCGACGTGCAGTGGCGCGTGCTGCTGGACCTGCTGCTCGCGCTCGTGCTCTGCACCGTCATCGGGATCGAGCGCGAGCTCGCGGCGAAGAGCGCGGGGCTGCGCACGCACGCGCTGGTCGGGGTGGGGTCGGCCGCCTTCATGCTCATCTCGAAGTACGGCTTCGGCGACCTGCTCGCCCTCGATCACGTCTCGCTCGACCCCTCGCGGGTCGCCGCCCAGATCGTGTCCGGGATCGGCTTCATCGGCGGCGGGCTGATCTTCGTGCGCCGCGATGCGGTCCGCGGGCTCACGACCGCCGCGACCGTATGGGTGGCCGCCGCCGTCGGCACCGCCGCCGGCGCGGGCCTCCCGCTGCTGGCGGTGGCGGGCACCGTCGTGCACTACCTGATCACCCGCGGGTTCCGGCCGCTGTCACGGCTGCTGGCGCGGTCGTCGGCGGCGCCGCGCCCGCTGCACGTCACCTACGTCGACGGGCGGGGCGTCCTGCGCGACGTGCTCACCGCCTGCACCGAGCGCGGGTTCGCCGTCGCGGGCATGACGGTGGACCGGGAGGACCCCGGCGACGGCGGCGCCACCCCGCGCAGCGCCGCGGTGACGCTCTCCCTCCTGGGCCGCATCCCGCTGCACCCGCTGACGAGCGAGCTGGCCGAGGTCCCGGGTGTGCTCGGGGTCCGGGTGCTGGCCGACGAGGGCGAGGAGGCCGCGGAGTGATGGCCCCGGCCACGTGATCCGCGGCACCGCGTCGGGTACTCCTCGGACCACCCGCCGGAGGAGGAACGTCGTGGCCGAGCCGTCCGCACCCCAGGGAGTCGCTGAGAAGCTGATCTCCTCGCACCTCGTCGACGGGGCCATGACCCCGGGCGAGGAGGTGACGCTGCGGATCGACCAGACCCTGACCCAGGACGCCACCGGGACGCTCGTCATGCAGGAGCTCGAGGCGTTGGGACTGGAGCGCGTGCACACCGAGCTGTCGGTGCAGTACGTCGACCACAACCTGCTCCAGGCCGACGAGAAGAACGCCGAGGACCACGCCTACCTGCACTCGGCCTGCCGCAAGTTCGGGCTCTGGTACTCCAAGCCCGGCAACGGCGTCTCGCACCCCACCCACATGCAGCGGTTCGGCAAGCCCGGGAAGACCATGATCGGGTCGGACTCGCACACCCCGGCCGGGGGCGCGCTGGGGATGCTGGCCATCGGGGTCGGTGGCCTGGAGGTGGCGCTGGCCATCACCGGAAAGCCGCTGAACATCCGGATGCCCGAGATCTGGGGCGTGCACCTGCACGGTGAGCTGCCGCCGTGGTGCTCGGCCAAGGACGTCATCCTGGAGATGCTGCGCCGCCACGGCACCAAGGGCGCCACCAACCGGATCATCGAGTACCACGGCCCGGGCCTCGACGGCCTCACCGCCATGGACCGCCACGTCATCGCGAACATGGGCGCCGAGCTCGGGGCGACGACGACCGTCTTCCCGGCCGACGACGAGGTGCGCCGCTTCCTCGCCTCCGAGGACCGTGAGGACGACTTCACCGAACTGCTCGCCGACGACGGCGTCACCTACGACGTCACCGAGGACATCGACCTGTCCGAGATCGTCCCGCTGATCGCCAAGCCGTCCTCGCCGGGCAACGTCGTCCCGGTCAGCGAGGTCGCCGGCGAGCCGGTCGGCCAGGTCGTCATCGGCTCGTCGGCCAACCCGGGACTGCGCGACTTCGCCATCGCGGCGCGGATCGTCGAGGGGCGCCAGACCCACAACGGCGTCAGCTTCGACGTCAACCCGAGCTCCCGCGAGATCCTCGCCGACCTGACGCACATGGGCGCCACCACCGAGCTCATCCAGTCCGGAGCCCGCATCCACCAGGCCGGCTGCATGGGCTGCATCGGCATGGGCCAGGCCCCGGCGCCGGGGACCAACTCGCTGCGGACCTTCCCGCGCAACTTCCCCGGCCGCTCCGGCGCGGGCGCCGACGACCAGGTGTGGCTCTGCTCGCCGGAGACCGCCGCCGCCAGCGCACTGACGGGCGAGATCACCGACCCGCGCGCGCTGGCCGACGAGCTGGACCTGAAGTGGGGGGACCTGGGGCTGCCCGAGCACGCCATGGTCAACATAAGGATGCTGGAGGAGCCGGCCCCGGCGGAGGAGGCCGGCGAGGTGGAGCTGGTCAAGGGCCCGAACATCTCCGGGCTGCCCGAGTTCGACCCGTTCCCCGACGAGCTCGAGATCCCGATCCTGCTCACGGTCGGCGACGACATCTCCACCGACGACATCTCGCCCGCCGGCGCGGCCGCCCTGCCCTACCGGTCCAACATCCCGAAGCTCGCGCAGTTCGCGTTCGTCCGGATCGACGAGGACTACCCGTCGAAGGCGGAGGAGATCAAGGAGTCCGGACACGCGATCGTCGGGGGCGACAACTACGGCCAGGGATCCTCGCGCGAGCACGCGGCCATCTGCCCGCGCTACCTGGGCCTGCGGGTGGTGATCGCGAAGTCGTTCGCGCGGATCCACTGGCAGAACCTGGCGAACTTCGGGATCCTCGCGCTCGAGTTCACCGACGAGGGCGACCACGACGCGCTGCAGCAGGGCGCGACGCTGTCGTTCTCCGGGGTGCACGAGGCGTTGCAGAGCGGCTCGGAGATCACCGGGACCGTGGACGGCACCGAGTACACGTTCCGCCACCAGCTCTCGGCGCGGCAGGTCTCGATGGTGCTGGCCGGCGGGCTGATCCGCGAGATCGCCGAGTCGCAGGACTGAGGACCGGGACTCAGGCGGGGTCGAACAGGCCCTCGGGCGGGTCGAGCACGACGCGTCCGCCGGCCACGTCCACCGTCGGGACGATCGCCTTCACGAACGGCACCAGCAGCTCACCGTCGGGACCCGCGAGGACGAGGAGCTCGCCTCCCGCGCCGTGAGACACCGAGGTCACGGTGCCGACGACGGTGCCGTCGGCCAGTTCGGCGACGAGGCCTTCCAGCTGGTGGTCGTGGAACTCGTCGTCGTCGGCGATGTCCTCGTGGGAGGCGGCCGCGCTCAGGACGGCTCGTCGCATCGCCTCGGCGCCGTCGCGGTCGGTGACCTCGGCCGCCGTCACGAGCAGGCGCCCGCTGTGCCAGCGAGCGGCGGTGATCGTCAGCACGGTCCGGCCGGGCACCCCGGAGACGGACAGCACGGCGCCGGGCGCGAAGCGCTGCTCGGCCTGGTCGGTGCTGGGCTCGACGACGAGCTCGCCGCGCAGCCCGTGCACCTTGACGACCCGCCCGACGATCCGGAGATCGCCGGGCGGGCCGGGGCTGGTGCTCACGCGTCAGCGGTCGGTGTCGACCACGTCGACGCGCACGCCGCGTCCGCCGACACCGCTGATGACGGTGCGCAGGGCCGTCGCGGTCCGTCCGTTGCGCCCGATGACCTTGCCCAGGTCGTCCGGGTGCACGCGCACCTCGAGGGTGCGGCCGCGGCGGTTGGTCACGAGGTCGACCGAGACCTCGTCGGGGTGCGTGACGATGCCGCGCACCAGGTGCTCGAGGGCCTCGGCGAGATCACTCACCGCCGGCTCACTCGGCCGCGTTGTTGCTGACCTTGGCCAGCTCCTCGTTGAACCGCGCCTGCTTGTCGACCTTCTCCGGCTGCGGCTGGAGCCTGCCCTCGGCGCCCGGGAGGCCCTTGAACTTCTGCCAGTCGCCGGTGATCTTGAGCAGGCCGTGCACCGGCTCGGTCGGGATGGCGCCCACGCCGAGCCAGTACTGCGCGCGCTCCGAGTCGATCCTGATGTCGCTCGGCTGGCTCTTCGGGTGGTACTCGCCGATCGTCTCGATCACGCGCCCGTCACGGCGGTTGCGGGCGTCGGCGATGACCACGCGGTAATGGGGCTCGCGGATCTTGCCCATGCGGGCGAGCTTGATCTTGACGGCCACGGGTCCGGTGTTCTCCTCGTTCGCAGTACTGCTCAGTGCTCGGCGTCCCCGGCCGGCGTGGGGTCACCACCGGCCGTGCACCGCAGGTCCGAGGTCGCGGCCCAGGGAGAGGGTGGCCACGACGCAACCCCCTGATTGTGCCAGAGGGAGCCGACGCCCCGGTGCGGCGGGGCCCTGCGCCCGTCCTACCCCGCGGCCAGCGCCCGGGCGACCGCCTGCGCGTTCCCCACGGCCTCGGGGGTGTCCCCGTGCAGGCACAACGAGTCCGCGCGGACCTCGAGCTCGGTGCCGTCCACCGCGACGATCACGCCGTCGCGGGCCAGGCGGACCGCCCGCTCGACGACGGCGTCGGTGTCCGGCAGCAGCGCGCCCGGCTCGGACCGCGGGACGAGGGTGCCCTCGGGCGTGTAGCCGCGGTCGGCGAACGCCTCGGCGATCGTCGTGAGCCCGGCGTCCGCCGCGAGCGCGAGCAGCCGGCCGCCCGGCAGGCCCATGACCGGCAGGTCGCCCGCCGCCCGCGCGGCCTCGACGACGGCGGC
>JAICLN010000262.1 GCA_025925615.1 Actinomycetospora sp.
CTTCGGCGTCTTGTCCAGCAGCACCAGGGTCGCGACGAGCGCGATCGCCATGAGGACGGCGACCCCGAAGAACGGGGCCCGCCAGCTCACCGAGCCGAGCAGCCCGCCGACCAGCGGCCCCAGCGCGATCCCGACGCCGAGGGCGGTCTCGTAGAGGATGATCGCGCCGGCGAAGCCGCCGCTCGCGCTCGCGACGATGACGGCGAGCGAGGTGGCGATGAACAGCGCGTTCCCGAGGCCCCAGCCGGCGCGGAAGCCGACGATCTCGCCGATCGAGCCGGACAGCCCGGCCAGCGCCGCGAAGACGACGATGATCACCAGGCCGGTGACCAGCGTGGCCTTGGCGCCGATCCGGCTCGACACCCACCCGGTGACGAGCATCGCCACCGCGGTGATGAGCAGGTAGCTCGTGAACAGCAGCGAGACCTGCGCGGGCGACGCCGCCAGCTGCTGGGCGAGCGCCGGCAGGATCGGGTCGACGAGACCGATCCCCATGAACGAGATGACGCAGGCGAAGGCGACCGCCCAGACCGCCTTCGGCTGGCGGAACGGGCTGGCCCCCGCTCCGTGTGACGACCCGGCAGCCACGACGACCTCCCTGGCACACGACCGACGGGCCCCGCGCCGGGACCCACATCTAGTTGTACCAAGCTAAGTAAACATCGCACCAATCTCGGCGCATGATCTGTGCGACACGAGCGGTCAGTCCTCCGGGACGGGGTCGCTGCGCCAGTCGCGCAGGTTGACCTGGTCGCACTCGAGGGCCATCGCGTCGATCTCCTCGGCGCTCGCCCCACGTCCGAGGAGGTCGGCGAGCCGCCGGAAGTACTCTTCGCGCGGCGCCCCGGGCACGAAGAGGATGAGGAAGCGGGCGAGCTCGTCGCCGACCGCCCGGAACGCGTGGACCCCGTTCACCGGGACGTGGGCGAAGTCGCCGCTGCCGAGGACCTCCCAGCCGGTCCCGCTCATCACCGCGAGCCGCCCCGAGATCACCCAGAACGACTCCGAGAACCCCTGGTGGTAGTGCGGCACCGCGCCGATGCGCCCCGGGGTGGCCGCGCTCTCGAACAGCCCGAACCCGCCCCCGACGACGTCGCCGGGCGCGGTGAAGACGGCCGGCCCGGCCTGCTCGGCCTGCGCCCGGAAGCGGTAGGTGCCCGCCTCCGCGTCCGGCACCTCCGTCGGAAAGCTCACCGCACGTGGGACGGCACGAAGGGCGGGCTGACGACCTCGCACTCGAGGGGTCGCCCGCGCACGTCGATGGACACGACGTCACCCTCCGACAGACCCGCGGCGGTGTCCAGCAGCGCGAGCGCGATGCCGGTCTTCAGCGTCGGCGAGAAGGTGCCCGACGTCGTCTCGCCCACCGTCGAGCCGCCGTACGTGACCGGCATGTGGGAGCGCGGGATGCCCCGGCCCGTGGCCCGCAGCCCCCACGCCCGCCGTCGGGGACCGGTCTCGCGCTCGGCGAGCAGCGCCTCGCGACCCCAGAACTCCGCCTTCTTCCACCCCACCGCGAACCCGCAGCGGGCCTGGTTCGGCGTGATCTCCGGGCCGAGGTCCTGGCCGTGCAGCGGCAGGCCCGCCTCGGTGCGCAGCGTGTCGCGGGCGCCGAGCCCCGCCGCCCGCCCGCCGGCTTCCGCGACGACCGCCGCGAGCGCGTCCCACAGGACCTCGGCCCCGTCGGCGGGTGCGATCAGCTCGTAGCCGTGCTCCCCGGTGTAGCCGGTGCGGCAGAGCCGGACGGCCTGGCCGTTCCAGGCGACGTCGACGAAGGCCATGTAGTCGAGGTCGTCATCGCCGAGGTCGCGGGGCAGCACGCCGGCCTCGGTGAGCACCTGCGCGGACGCGGGGCCCTGCACGGCGAGGACGACGTGGGCGTCGTGCTCGTCGGAGACGGTGATCCCGTCGGGCGCGACCGCCGCGAGGAGCTTCCCGACGCCGGCGGAGTTCGCCGCGTTGGGCACGGCGAAGACCTCGTCGTCCCCGACCAGGTAGAGGATCAGGTCGTCGACGACGCCGCCGTCCGCGGCACAGCACAGCGTGTACTGCGCCTTGCCGGGCACGATCCGGGTGAGGTCGTTGGTCAGGCAGCGGTCGACGAAGGCCACCGCGCCCGGGCCGCTGATGCGGACCTTCCCCAGATGGCTGACGTCGAAGAGCCCCACGGCCTCGCGGGTCGCGGTGTGCTCGGCGACCACGCCACCCTTGCCGCGGGCCCCCTTCCCGGCTCCCTCGTCCCCGGCGTACTGGACCGGCATCTCCCACCCGCCGAACGGGGCGAAGGTGGCGCCGAGCGCCTCATGGCGCGCGTGCAGGGGGCTGTGTCGCAGCGGCGTGGTTCCCGGGTCGCTCACGGGTCAGGCACCGTACGGCACGCACGGTGTCGGGGGTGCGTCCTAGCATGCCGATCACAGGGCCGGGAGGACCGGCCGCACCCGCCAGCGATGGAGGCACGCCCCGTGAGCACCCCGCCCGACCTCCGGCAGAGCGACGAGGCGGCCGACGCGGCCGAGATCGACGTCCTCGTCATCGGGACCCGGCCGGGGGCCTCGGAGGAGGACGCCCAGGACGACGCGCCGCCCGCGCCGCCGGTCCTGGTCGGCCCCGACGGGCTCGATGCGGCCTTCGGCGGGGAGCTCGCGTCGCTGCTCGCACTCGCCGGGGGGACGGGCGCCGCCGAGGAGGTCGTCAAGCTGCCGACCCGCGGCGCGATCGCGGCGCCGCTGCTGCTCGCCGTCGGGCTCGGCCCCGACCCGGACTCGCGGCCCGCCGACGGCACGGCGGGCGCTCCCGACCTCGCCGAGCAGGTGCGGCGGGCCTCCGGGGCCGCGGCCCGTGCCTTCGGCAGGACGGCGACGCGGATCGGCTCCACGCTCTCGGCGCTCGACCTCGCGGCCGCCGTCGAGGGCACCGTCCTGGGGTCCTACGCCTTCACGGACTACCGCAGCGCCGCGGACGACCCGGTGCGGACCGTGTCCTTCCTGGGCGCGGCCGACCAGGGGGCCGACACGCTGTCCGGGGCGGCGATGACCGCGCGGGCCGTGTGCGCGGCCCGTGACCTGATCAACACCCCGCCCAACGACCTCTACCCGGCCGAGTTCGCCCGCCGCGCGCAGGAGATGGCCGAGGCGGTCGGCGTCGAGATCGAGGTGCTCGACGAGGACGGGCTCGCCACCGGCGGCTTCGGCGGGATCCTCGGCGTCGGCATCGGGTCGTCCCGCCCGCCGCGGCTGGTCCGGCTCCGCCACACCCACGCCGGGGCCACCAAGCACGTCGCCCTCGTGGGCAAGGGCATCACGTTCGACACCGGCGGGATCTCCATCAAGCCCGCCGCGAACATGGACCACATGACCTCGGACATGTCCGGGGCCGCGTGCGTCGTCGCCACCGTGTGCCTGGCGGCCGAGCTGGATCTGCCGGTCAACGTGACGGCGACGGTGCCGATGGCCGAGAACATGCCGTCGGGCACCGCCTACCGGCCCGGCGACGTCCTGACGATGTACGGCGGCAAGACCGTCGAGGTGCTGAACACCGACGCCGAGGGCCGGCTGATCCTCGGCGACGCGATCGTGCGCGCCTGCGAGGACGGCCCCGACTACCTCGTCGAGACCTCGACGCTCACCGGCGCCCAGGTGGTGGCCCTCGGGTCGCGCACCGCCGGCGTCATGGGCAGCGAGGAGTTCCGGGACCGGGTCACCGCGGCCGCGGCCGGCGTGGGCGAGGGGGCGTGGGCGATGCCGCTGCCCGAGGAACTGCGCGGCGACCTCGACTCGCGCATCGCCGACATCGCCAACGTCACCGGGAACCGTTTCGGCGGCATGCTGGTGGCGGGGGTCTTCCTGCGGGAGTTCGTCGCCGACGGCGTGCCGTGGGCCCACATCGACATCGCGGGCCCGGCGTTCAACACCGCCGGTCCCCACGGCTACACACCGAAGGGCGGCACGGGCCTCCCCGTCCGGACCCTGACCGCCCTCCTCGCCGACGTCGCCGAACGGGGCTGAGCCCGGCCGGGCGGGGAGCGCCCCGGCAGCCGTTTGCCCCCGGTGGAAGGATGGTCTCGACAGTGCCGATCCACCGCACGTCACACGCCGACGCGGGAGAAGTGAGAGTTGAGCGAGACCGACACCTTCGACGTCCTGATCCTGGGCGGGGGATCCGGCGGGTACGCCTGCGCGCTGCGCGCGGCCCAGCTGGGTCTGTCGGTCGCCCTCGTCGAGCAGGACAAGCTCGGTGGTACCTGCCTGCACCGCGGGTGCATCCCCACCAAGGCCCTGCTGCACGCCGCCGAGATCGCCGACAACGCCCGCGAGGGTGAGTCCTACGGCGTGAAGACCTCGCTGTCGGGCATCGACATGACCGGCGTCAACTCCTACAAGGACGGCGTGGTCGGCAAGCTCTACAAGGGCCTGCAGGGGCTGGTGAAGTCCCGCAAGATCACGATGATCGACGGCCACGGCACGCTGGTCGGCCCCGACACCGTCGAGGTCGACGGCCAGCGCTACACCGGGCGCAACGTGGTGCTGGCCTCCGGGTCGTACTCCAAGACGCTGCCCGGGCTCGAGCTCGGCGGCCGGGTCATGACCTCGACCGAGGCGATCAACCTCGACTACGTGCCCGACCGCGTGGTCGTGCTCGGCGGCGGCGTCATCGGCGTCGAGTTCGCCAGCGTGTGGCGCAGCTTCGGGTCCGAGGTGACCATCGTCGAGGCGCTGCCGCACCTGGTGCCCAACGAGGACGAGTTCCTGTCCAAGTCCCTCGAGCGACAGTTCCGCAAGCGCAAGATCGCTTTCAAGATCGGCACGAAGTTCACCGGCGTCGAGCAGTCCGCCGACGCGGTCACGGTGAATCTCGAGAACGGCGAGCAGCTCGAGGCCGACATCCTGCTGGTCGCGGTGGGGCGCGGCCCGAACACCGCGGATCTGGGCTACGAGGCCCAGGGCGTCACCCTCGACCGCGGCTTCGTGCGCACCGACGAGCGGCTGCGCACCGGGGTCGCCAATGTCTACGCGGTCGGCGACATCGTGCCCGGCCTGCAGCTCGCGCACCGCGGGTTCGCGCAGGGCATCTTCGTGGCCGAGGAGATCGCCGGGCTCGAGCCGCCCGTGATCGACGAGATGGGCATCCCGCGGGTCACCTACTGCGAGCCCGAGGTCGCTTCCGTGGGGCTCACCGAGGCCCAGGCCAAGGAGGTCCACGGCGAGGTCAAGACCGTCACCTACGACCTGGCCGGCAACGGCAAGTCGCAGATCCTGCGGACCTCCGGCGCGATCAAGCTGGTCAAGGGCGGCACCGACGACGACGCACCCGTCGTCGGCGTGCACATGATCGGGACCCGGGTCGGCGAGCTCGTCGGGGAGGCGCAGCTCGTCTACAACTGGGAGGCCCTCCCGATCGACGTGGCCAACCTCGTCCACGCCCACCCGACGCAGAACGAGGCCTTCGGCGAGGCACACCTCGCGCTGGCCGGCAAGCCCCTCCACAGCCACAGCTGATCACCCGGCTCACGGCCCCCCACGGTTCTGCGAAGGAGTTCCGAGCACGATGGCCTACACCGTCCAGATGCCTGCTCTCGGCGAGAGCGTCACCGAGGGCACCATCACCCGGTGGCTGAAGCAGGAGGGCGACCACGTCGACGTCGACGAGCCGCTCCTGGAGGTCTCGACCGACAAGGTCGACACCGAGATCCCTTCACCGCAGGCCGGAGTGCTCCAGCGGATCGTGGCCGCCGAGGACGACACCGTCGAGATCGGCGGGGACCTCGCGGTCATCGGTGACGAGTCCGAGGGCTCGGGCGGCGACGCCGGGTCCGGCGGGTCCGCCGCGCAGGAGGCCCCCCAGCAGGAGTCGGCCCAGCAGGAGTCGGCCCAGCAGGAGTCGGCACCCGAGCCGGAACCGGAGCCCGCGCAGCCGGAGCAGCCGGAGCAGTCGCAGCCATCGCAGCCCGAGCCCGCCGCGTCGTCGGGCGGCTCGTCGTCGGGCGGGTCGTCCGGCGGGTCCGGCACCGAGGTCGAGATGCCGGCGCTGGGCGAGTCGGTCAC
>JAICLN010000023.1 GCA_025925615.1 Actinomycetospora sp.
GATGGCCGACGCGCTCGGGCGCGTGACCGCGCGCACCATCGTCGCGGGGTCGACGTCCGACCGGCTCTACCCGCTGCACCAGCAGGAGGAGCTGGCCGAGCTGATCCCGTCGTCGGGGCCGGTCGAGCGGATCGAGTCGCCCTTCGGGCACGACTCGTTCCTCATCGAGGCGAAGCGTCTGGCCGAGATCCTCGAGCTGCTCCTGGGGTGACCGCGGCGGCGCCGAGGGGGGCGGACACCCTATCGGCGTGCTCGAGTGCTCTGTCGTGGATCCGGTCGAGCAGGTCGGTCACGACGGGGTCGGCCAGCCGGTAGCGCACGACGCGGCCGTCGCGGTGCGCGCTGACGAGGTTCTGCGCGCGCAGCAGGCGCAGCGCCTGGCTCGTCGTGGAGTCCTTGAGCCCGGCCGCGACCGCGAGGTCGGACACGCAGATCTCGCCGACCTCGTGGATGCAGAGCAGCAGCGTCAACCGCGTCGGGTCGGCGAGCAGCGCGAACCGGGACACCCAGCCGTGCATCGTCGTCTGGTCCGGCAGCGCGGCGATGGCCGCGCAGACCCGGTGGTCGCCGTCGACGGCGACCGCGTCCTCATCGCCGGAGAGGTGCACGGGTCAACGTTAGCCCTCCGGGCTCGTGTCCTATCGGCGTGCTCTGCTTTTTCGTGCCATGGCACGTCAGACAAACCAGTACGCCCATAGGGCACGCACCCCTAGCGTGGGCTCCCATGGCGAGGGAGCCGGTCGTCCAGGACGACGCCACACCCGTCGTCCCGCCGTTCCGCGGCAACCTCCTCGGCGAGGCCCGGTTCCAGCTGGAGCTGGCGACGCTGCTCGCGAGCGAGGTGTACCGCGGGGTCGGGGTGCCTCGCGGCGACGGCGCTCCCGTGGTGCTCGTGCCCGGGTTCCTCGCGGGCGACGCCTCGCTCGCGATCATGCGGGCGTGGCTGCGGCGGCTGGGCCACCGGACCTACCGGTCGGGCATCGCCTGGAACGTCGACTGCTCCGAGACCGCGGTGCGCCGCCTCGACCGGCGCGTCACCGACGTGGCCGCGCGCACCGGGCGGCCCGTCGCGCTCATCGGGCACAGCCGCGGCGGCCTGCTTGCGCACGCGGTGGGGGTGCGACGCCCGAGCCGGGTCCGTCAGGTGATCACGATGGGCAGCCCGCTCTCCTCGCCGTTCGACGCCTCGGTGCTCACCCTGGCCGCCGTCGGGTGGGCGCGCCTGGGCCAGAACCTGCTGCGCCCCGCGCGTCCGCAGTGCCTCACGACGAACTGCCCGTGCGCGTTCGGCGCCGACCTGCGGCGGGCGAGCCCGGTGCCGGTGACCTCCGTGCGCACCAGCGAGGACGGCATCGTGCGGCCGGAGTCGTGCGTGGTCCCCGACGACGACGGCGGCCGGTCGCGCAACGTCGTCGTGCGCGGCAGCCACCTCGGGCTCTGCGTCAACGCGGCGGTGTACCGGGAGATCGCCACCTCGTTGTGAACGGATTTGGTCGTCAGGGCGACCAAAAGCGTTCACATGGGGTAGTCCCCTCCTCATGGCCCCGTGGACCTCCGCTGACATCCCCGACCAGACCGGCCGCACGATCGTCGTCACCGGCGCGAACTCCGGGCTCGGCCTCGTCGCGTCCCGCGAGCTGGTGGCGCACGGCGCGCACGTCGTGCTCGCGTGCCGCAACACCGACAAGGGCGAGCAGGCCGCCGCGACCATCGCCGGGCCCGGTGTCCCGGGCACGGCCACCGTCTCCGAGCTCGACCTCGCCGACCTCGCCTCGGTCCGCCGCTTCGCCGCCCGCCTCGACGGGCCGGTCGACGTCCTGGTCAACAACGCCGGGCTCATGGCGATCCCGCGGCAGCGCACCGCCGACGGGTTCGAGATGCAGTTCGGGACGAACGTGCTCGGGCACTTCGCGCTCACCGGCCTGCTGCTCGACCGGCTCACCGACCGCGTCGTCACGATGTCGTCGGTCATGCACCGGATCGGCTCGATCCGGCTCGACGACCTGAACTGGGAGCGTCGCCGCTACCAGCGCTGGCTCGCCTACGGCCAGTCCAAGCTCGCGGACCTGATGTTCGCCTACGAGCTGGAGCACCGGTTCGTCGCCGCGAACTCGTCGCTGCGCTCGATGGCCGCGCACCCGGGCTACAGCGCCACCAACCTGCAGTCGCGGACCGAGTCCTTCCAGGACGCGCTCATGGGCCTCGGCAACCGGTTCTTCGCACAGGGGCCCGAGATGGGCGCCCTGCCCGAGCTCCACGCCGCGACGGTGCCCGACCTGCCCGGCGGCCTCTACATCGGGCCCGACGGCTGGGGCGAGACGTGGGGCCACCCGATCCCCGTCGGGTCGACGGCGGCGTCCCACGACCGCGAGGTCCAGGCTGCGCTGTTCACCGCGTGCGAGGAGCTGACCGGGGTCACGATGAAGATCCCGACGACCACTCGCTGAGCGGGGTTCGCCGACGCCCGTCGGGGCGATCGGGCGACGCGCCGTCGCCCGATCGTCACCCGGCTGCCCGGACCCGGCATGATCGCGCAGGTGAGTGAGGACCCGAGCCCCCTGGCGGTGCTGCGCCGCCTCGTCGCGGACGGGAGCCCTCTCGCGCCGGTGCACGCCGCCGTGCACGCGGAGCTGACCGCGGTCGACCGGGGCAGCTGCGCCGCGCGCATGCCGACGGTGGCGGGGGACGGGCTGCTCGAGGCGCTGCTCATCCTCGCCGACTTCGTCCTCGGGGTCTCCTACTCCAGCACCCTGCGGGCGGGCGACCGCATCGTCACGGTGCGCCTCGAGATCCAGCTGCTCGGACGGCCGTCGACCGGCGAACCGCTGTTCGCGACGGGGACGCTCGACGACGCCGGCAACGGCGTCGGCCTCAGCTCGGCCACGATCACCGACCGCGAGGGCCGGGCGGTCGCACGCTGCGTCGGGCGCAACGCGGTGCTCACCGACGAGCTGGCGGACCGCTACGGCCAGATGGCACCGGCCTGGTCGAGTCGTCCGATCCCGTGGCGGATGCTCATGCCCCACCGCGGCGAGGACCCCACCCGCGACGGCACGACCATGATCGCCCACCCCGACCGGACCGCCCTGAACTCAGCGGGCGTCGTCCAGGGCGGGGCGCTCGCCGGCATCGCCGCGCGGGGCCTGGCCCACGCCCTCGACGTGGTCCCGGACGACTTCTCGATGACCTTCATCCGCCCGGTGCGCGCCGCGGGCCAGGCGGTGATGTGCCGCGTCGTCGTCGAGCACGGCGGGCGGCGCCTGCGGGTGGGGCGTGCGGAGCTGGTCGACGAGCGCGGCCGGCTCTACGCCCTGGCGGGCGGGACCTCGTTCCGGCCGTAGGTGGCCTCCGGCCTCGTGCTCACGAGCGCGGAGCGCACCGGCCTTCCCGGCCCGCCTGCCCCAGACGATCCGCGACGACCACGGGGAGGCCCGGCCCTGGGACGGCGCGTTCCACACGCTGCTGCACCAGGTGCCGGAGTCCGCCCGCTCCTACCGCGACCGGTTGCGGCGGACCGCCGTCCTCGTGGGGTACGCCTCCTGGCAGCCCGGGGTCCTGATCAGCGTGGACGACCGCTCGGACGCGCTGCGGGAGGTGCTCGCGGACGCGCCCGCGGGAGCGACGGTGGTTCTCGGCCGGCTGATCGTGGACGGCGGGTTCCCGGCCGCCTACGACGACGGGTCCTCCGGCCATGATCGCCGGGATGACGAGCTTCTGAGGTCTGGGCGGCCAGGAGCTCGTCGTCCCGGTGATCATGACCGCGGAACGGCCACCGCTGCGGTGATGGCGCGGCGGGCCTGGGCCCTCGACGACGTCGCGGCCGACCTGCGCGCGCACCTCCCCGCCCTGCACGCCGCCCTCGACGCACCACCGCCCGCCCCGGGGCCCGAGGCACTGCGCCGGCTCGTCCGGATGACCAACACCGTCTTCGTCGACCTCCTGCGCGACCCGGGCCTGCCCCCCGAGCTGCGCCCGCCCGACTGGCCCGGTGACGAGCTGCGCGCGCTCATCCGCCACGTCGCCGCCGCGTACGGCCCCGCGGCGGCGGAGCACATCGCGCACCGGTGCGGGGCGGCCGGCTGACGCCGCGGATTCGCGTCGGGCACGTCATGGACACAAGCGCGTGACCCGGCTTACGTTCGGGGCATACCCGACGTCGAGGAGGACGCGTGAGCAGGTTGCGATTCGGCACGTTCCTGGCCCCGTTCCACCGTGCAGGCGAGAACCCGACCCTGGCGCTGCAGCGCGACCTCGAGCTCATGGAGCACCTCGACGCCCTCGGGTTCGACGAGGCCTGGATCGGCGAGCACCACTCGGCGGGCACCGAGATCATCGCCTCGCCGGAGATCTTCATTGCGGCGGCGGCCGAGCGGACGAAGCGGATCAAGCTCGGCACCGGCGTGACGTCGGCGAGCTACCACAACCCGCTCTGGGTGGCCGACCGCATGGTCCTGCTCGACCACCTCACCCGCGGCCGGTCGATGCTCGGCGTCGGGCCCGGCTCGCTGCCCAGCGACTCGTCGATGATCGGCCTCAACCCGACCGACACGCGTGAGCTCCTCGACGTCAACCTCGACATCATCATGCGGCTGCTGGCCGGCGAGGTCGTCACCGAGCAGACGAAGACCCACAACCTCATCGAGGCCCAGCTGCAGCTGCGGCCCTACACCGAGCCGTGCTTCGACGTCGCCGTCGCGGCGGTGGCGTCGCCGACCGGGCCGCGCATGGCCGGCCGGCACGGCGTCGGCCTGCTTTCGATCGGCGCGACGCTGACCCAGGACGGGTTCGACGCGCTGGCCCACCACTGGAGCGTCGTGCAGGAGCGGGCCGAGCACTTCGGGCAGCCCGAGCCGGACCGGTCGAAGTGGCGCCTCGTCGGCCTCATGCACATCGCGGAGACCAAGGAGCAGGCCTACCGCGAGGTCGAGTACGGCATCGAGTCCTGGTTCCGCTACTTCCAGAAGACGGCGGCCTTCCCGCAGATGGCGGTCGAGGGCGGCGACGTCAAGGAGATGATCGACTTCATCAACGAGGCGGGGATCGGCGCGATCGGGACCCCCGCCGACGCCCGGGCCCAGGTCCAGCGCCTGGCCGACCAGTCGGGCGGGTTCGGCGCCATGCTCCTGCTCGGCCACGAGTGGGCCAACCCGCAGGCGACCAAGCGTTCCTACGAGCTCATCGCCCAGGAGGTCATGCCGCACTTCCAGGGCACCACCTGGGGCGGTCGCTCGCACGCCGAGTCGACCCAGGCGGCGAAGGAGCGCGCGGGCCATCGGCGCGACGAGTTCGCGGCGACCCAGATGGAGGCCGTGGACCACATGACGAAGAAGTACGCCGACGAGGTGGCGTCGAAGGGCTGAGTCCGTCGGGGATGCCAGCGGAGCGTCCCTATCGGCGTGCTGTCCCGATCGCTTGCAAATCCAGTGGCAGGAAAGCCCCGTCGTCGGGCGGGCTTCGTCACGCCCGGCGATCGGGGACATCGGCCGATCGAGCACCTAGGGTCGGTCCCCGTGGGTGCCCGCGATCATCGTCCCGACGTCCGGTGAGTGTCACCGTCGTCGGCATCGGGGCCGACGGCTGGCCCGGCCTCGCACCGCCCGCGCGCAGCGCGCTGGAGAAGGCCGCCGTCGTCCTCGGCGCCCCACGCCAGCTCGACCTGCTGCCGGAGTCGGTCACCGCGGCGCGCGAGGCCTGGCCGGCCCCCCTGATGCCCGCCCTGCCGGGGCTGCTCGACCGCCACGCCCGGGCCGAGCTCGTGGTGCTCGCCAGCGGGGACCCGATGTTCTTCGGTATCGGGTCGACCGTCCTGCGCCACCGGCCCGAGGCGGTCGTCGTCGGGCACCCGTCCTCGCTCGCGCTCGTCGCGGCGCGGATGGGCTGGACCGAGCAGGACGTCGTGACCGTCTCCGCCGTCGGGCGTCCCCTCGCCGCGGTGCGGGCCGCGCTCGCGCCGAACCGTCGGGTGCTGGTGCTCGCCGACTCCGCCGAGACCCCCGGCCGCCTCGCCGCCCTGCTCGTCGGCGCTGGGTACGGGCAGGCGCGGCTCAGCGTGCTCGCCTCCCTGGGGGCCGAGCACGAGTCGCGCGTCGACGGGGTCGCGGCCGACTGGAACGCCCGCGGCGGCGACCCGCTCGCCGTCGTCGCCGTCACCTACCCGGCCCTGCCCGACGACGACCTCCTCGGCCGCGCGCCCGGCCTCCCGGACACCGCCTACGACCACGACGGCCAGCTCACGAAGGCCGAGCTGCGCGCCTTGTCGGTGGCCGCGCTGCGCCCGCTGCCGGGCCAGCTGCTCTGGGACATCGGCGGGGGAGCGGGCTCGATCGGCATCGAGTGGTGCCGGGCCGAACCGACGGCGCGGGCGGTCGCGGTCGAGGCCCGGGCCGACCGGGCCGCGCGGATCACCGCGAACGCCGAGGCGCTCGGGGTCCCCGCGCTGCGGGTCGTGGAGGGTCGCGCGCCCGAGGCGCTGGCGGGACTCGAGGCGCCGGACGCCGTGTTCGTCGGGGGCGGCGTCTCGGTGCCCGGGATGCTCGACGCCTGTCGGTCGGCGCTGCGCCCGGGCGGCCGGCTCGTGGCCAACGCGGTGACGCTCGAGGGGGAGGCCGCGCTCGCCGCGGCGCTCGCCGAGCACGGCGGGTCGGTCCGGCGGATCGCGGTGTCGCGCGCGGCTCCCGTCGGGCGCTACCTCGGGTGGAAGGCGATGGCGCCGGTGACGCAGTGGGTGCTGCGGACGGGTGCCGGGGGTGTCAGCGGTGTCGCATCGCAGACACTGGATGTCCGGGAATCCACATCGTCGAGCACGCCGCCCTGGAGGACCCCGTGACCGTCCGCTTCGTCGGCGCCGGCCCGGGCGCGGCCGACCTGATCACGGTCCGCGGCCTGCGCGCGATCGCGACGAGCCCGGTCTGCCTCTACGCCGGCTCACTGGTGGGAGAGGACCTGCTCGCCCAGTGCCCGCCGCACGCGCACCGCGTCGACACCGCGCGCATGACCCTCGACGAGATCGTCGCCGAGCTCCTCGCCGCCCACGAGGCGGGCCACGACGTCGCCCGGCTCTGCAGCGGGGACCCGGCGATCTTCTCCGCCGTGGCCGAGCAGACCCGCCGTCTCGACGCGGCCGGCGTCCCCTGGGAGATCGTGCCCGGCGTCCCCTCCTTCGCCGCGGCCGCGGCGGCCCTGCGTACCGAGCTGACCGTGCCCGGCGTCGGGCAGTCGGTCGTGCTCACCCGCGACGCCGCCAACGCGACCCCGATGCCCGCGGGGGAGTCGCTCGCGATCTGGGCCGCCGCCGGCGGGACCCTCGTGCTGCACCTCGCGGTCCAGCGCTGCGCCGAGGTCGTGGCCGTGCTGCGCGAGCACCGCCCGTCCGACGAGCCGGTCGCGGTCGTCGCGCGAGCCTCGCGGGACGACGAGCTGATCGTGCGCGGGACGCTCGCCGACATCGCGGCGAAGGTCGACCAGGCCGGCATCCGGCGAACCGCGGTCATCGTCGTGGGGCGGGTGGTCGGGGTGGACCAGGGGTGCGAGAGCCACCTCTACTCGGCGGCCCGCGACCGCGCGTGAACGAACGGCCCGGTCGCGCGCGTAGAAGCAGCGAACGTGCCGTTCGCTCGCCAGGACCGCGGCGCGTCCTCGTCCTCGGCGGCACCGCGGAGGCCCGGGCGCTCGCGGACGCCCTCGCGACCGAACCCGGCCCTATCGGCGTGCTGTCCCGGATCTCCGTCACCACCTCGCTCGCCGGGCGCACCCGCGACCCGCGGCTCCCGGCCGGCGACGTCCGGACCGGCGGGTTCGGCGGCGTCGACGGGCTCGCCGTCGCCCTCACCGACGTCGACCTCCTCGTCGACGCCACCCACCCCTTCGCCGCCCGCATGACCGAGCACGCCGCGGCGGCCGCGGCCCGCACCGGGACGCCCCTCGTCGTGCTCCGGCGGCCCGGGTGGACGGAGGGTCCCGACGACGACTGGCGCCGGGTCCCGACGACGGGTGCCGCGGCGGCGGCCTGTGCGGCGGGCGGCTTCGCGCGGGTCTTCCTCGCGATCGGCCGGCAGGGCGTGGGGGAGTTCCTCGACGTCGACGCCTGGTTCCTGGTCCGGGCGATCGAGGCCCCCGAGGCGGTGCCGGCGCGGTCGATCGTGGTGCTCGCGCGCGGCCCGTTCGCCCTCGACGACGAGCGCGCGCTGCTGCGCCGGCACCGCGTCGACGTCGTGGTCGCCAAGGACTCCGGGGGAGCGACCGAGGCCAAGCTCGCCGCCGCCCGGGAGCTCGGGGTGCCGGTGGTGCTGATCGACCGGCCGGCGATGCCGGAGGGCGTGCGGGTGGTCGAGGACGTGGCGGGGGTGCTCGCCGTCGTGCGGGAACAAGGCCCGCCGCCCAGCGGTTAAAGTGGTTGACACTTCAACAAGCGAGGAGGCGGCCACCATGCAGTTCGGGGTCTTCACGGTCGGCGACGTGACACCCGACCCGACCACGGGGCGCACGCCCAGCGAGGCCGAGCGCATCCAGGCGATGGTGACGATCGCGAAGAAGGCCGAGGAGGTCGGGCTCGACGTCTTCGCGACGGGCGAGCACCACAACCCGCCGTTCGTGCCCTCGTCGCCGACGACGCTGCTGGGCTACATCGCGGCGCAGACCTCGACGCTGCAGCTGTCGACGTCCACGACGCTGATCACGACCAACGACCCGGTCAAGATCGCCGAGGACTACGCGATGCTCCAGCACCTCGCGGGCGGGCGTGTCGACCTCATGATGGGCCGCGGCAACACCGGGCCGGTCTACCCCTGGTTCGGCCAGGACATCCGGCAGGGCCTCCCGCTGGCGATCGAGAACTACGCGCTGCTGCGGCGGCTGTGGGACGAGGACGTCGTCGACTGGGAGGGGGAGTTCCGCAGCCCGCTGCACGGCTTCACCTCGACGCCGCGCCCGCTCGACGGGGTCGCGCCGTTCGTCTGGCACGGCTCGATCCGCTCGCCCGAGATCGCCGAGCAGGCCGCGTACTACGGCGACGGCTTCTTCCACAACCACATCTTCTGGCCGGCGTCGCACACCAGGCAGATGGTGGAGTTCTACCGGCGCCGGTTCGAACACTACGGACACGGGTCGGCCGACCAGGCGATCGTGGGGCTCGGCGGCCAGGTGTTCATGCGGAAGAACTCTCAGGACGCCGTGGCGGAGTTCCGCCCGTACTTCGACCACGCCCCGGTCTACGGCGGCGGGCCGTCGTTGGAGGACTTCTCGACGCAGACGCCGCTGACGGTCGGGTCGCCGGCCGAGGTCATCGACCGCACGTTGGGCTTCCGGGAGTACGTGGGCGACTACCAGCGCCAGCTCTTCCTCATGGACCACGCCGGGCTGCCGCTGACGACGGTGCTCGAGCAGCTCGACCTGCTCGGCGAGGAGGTCGTGCCGGCGCTGCGCAAGGAGTTCGCGGCCCTGAAGCCGGCGCACGTGCCGGACGCGCCGACGCACGAGTCGCTGGTCGCGGCGAAGTCGGCTAGTGCGGCGGAGCTCCTGGGTGCCTGACGGCTCGTGAGCACTTTCCGTGGCTATAGCCCCGGAAAGTGCTCACGAGCGCGAAGCGCACCTAGTGCTCGAAGGTCATCCACGTCACAGTGGACCCATGACCGACGTGACCGGGACGACGACCGAGAACGACACCCGGTACGACTTCGGGGGCGACGAGTTCGTCTACGTCGAGATCTCGGCGGAGATGAGCCTGCCGGCGCACTTCGCCTCGCTCGCGATCACGCGGCGGCTGCGGGAGGAGGCGATCCCCGGCGTCGAGGAGATCTGCCCGTCCAACGCCTCGTACATGGTGCGCGTCGATCCCGACCGGATCCACCCGCGCGACCTGGTCCACGAGCTGCAGCGCATCGAGACCGACGTCGGGTCGGCCGCCTCGGAGGACCCGGACTTCGTCGTCGACACCCGCATCGTCGACGTGCCGATCATGTTCGCCGACCCGTGGACCCACGAGGTCCTCATGCGGTTCCGCGACCGGCACCAGGACCCCACGGGCACCGACCTCGACTACGGCGCCCGGATCAACGGCTACGACTCCGCCGAGTCGTTCATCGACGCCCTCGCCGGCGCGCCCTATCTCGTCACGATGATGGGGTTCGTCCCCGGGCTGCCCTGGTGCTTCCAGCTCGTGCCCCGGGAGCGCCAGGTCGAGGTGCCGAAGTACGTGCGCCCCCGCACCGAGACCCCCGAGCGGGCGTTCGGCTTCGGCGGGGCCTTCGCCGTCATCTACCCGGTCAAGGGCGCCGGCGGGTACCAGCTGTTCGGGTCCGCCCCGGCCCCGATCTTCGACGGCGCCCAGGAGCAGCCCGACTTCGCCGAGGAGGACTCGGTCGTGTTCTTCCGGCACGGCGACCTCATCCGGTTCCGCCGCATCGACCAGGACGAGTACGACGACGTCCGCGGGCTCGTCGACGCGAAGCAGTGGCGCTATCGCACCCGGCCGGTGCGGTTCTCGCCGAGCCGGTGGATCGCCGATCCCGACGGGATCAACGCCGCGCTGGTGGGGGAGCTGGACCGATGAGCATCGTCGTGCACGATCCCGGACTCGAGACCACCGTGCAGGACACCGGCCGGCTCGGTCACTACGCCATCGGCTTCCCGCCCTCCGGCGCCCTGGACTCCTACGCCTACCACGTCGGCAACGCCCTGGTCGGCAATGCGCCGGGGGCCGCGGCCCTGGAGGCGGTCTACCTCGGGCCGACCCTGGAGTTCACGGCGGACAGCGTCGTCGCCGTCACGGGTGCCGACATCCCGGTCTCGCTCGACGGCGAGCCGGTCCCGACGTGGGAGTCGGTGGCGGTGCGCGCCGGCCAGACCCTCGCCTTCGGCCAGCTCGCGGGCGGCGCGCGGCCCTACGTCGCCGTCGCCGGCGGCATCGACGTCCCGACCTACTACGGCAGCCGCTCCACCTACACGCTCGTCGGGATCGGGGGCTTCGGGGGCCGCGCCCTGGCCGAGGGCGACGAGCTGTCGCTCGGCGACGCCGCCGTCGACCCCCGCGCCGGGCGGCGCGTCGAGGACGCCGACATCCCGGAGCACCCGACGACGGCGGAGCTGCGCCTCCTCGTCGGCCTGCACAGCTACCGGCTGACCCCGGATTCGCTCGAGCGGTTCACCTCGACGGCGTGGAAGGTGACCCCGGACGCGAACCGGGTCGGCTACCGGTACCGCGGCGCCGAGCTGGAGTTCGTCCCGCGCGAGCAGCCGTTCGGGGCGGGCAGCGACCCGGCCAACGTCACCGACTGCGGCTACCCGGTCGGTTCGGTGCAGGTCCCCGGCGGGGTGGAGCCGATCGTGCTGCTGCAGGACGCGGTGACCGGCGGCGGGTACGCGACCCTCGGCACCGTCGTCAGCGTCGACCGCGACCGGCTCGCCCAGACCAAGACCGGCGACCACACCCGCTTCGTGCCCGTCGACCTCGACGAGGCGCTCGCCATCCGCCGCGACCGGGCCGCCCGGCTCGACCGCGTCCGCAGCTCCCTCGCCTGAACGCAACCGTCCGAGGAGGACCCGTGTCCAGCCACCGGATCACCGCCCGCACCCCGGGCGTCTTCTACCGTCGGCCGTCCCCGGACGCCGAGCCCTACGTGGGCGACGGCGCCGCCGTCAGCGAGGGCGACACCATCGGGCTCATCGAGGTGATGAAGACCTACCGCGAGGTCAAGGCCGACACCACGGGCACTGTGAGCCAGTGGTTCGTCGAGAACGAGGACGAGGTGACCATCGGCCAGGACCTGGTGGAACTGGACACGTGAGCATCTCCACGGTCCTCGTCGCCAACCGCGGCGAGATCGCCCTGCGGATCGTGCGGGCCTGCCGCGAGCTCGGGCTCCGCTCGGTGGCGGTCTACTCGGACGCCGACGCCGAGGCGGCCCACGTCCGGCACGCCGACGACGCCGTGCACATCGGGAAGTCCTCGGCGTCGAAGAGCTACCTCGACGCCGAGGCCGTCCTGGCGGCGGCCCGGTCCTCCGGTGCGGACGCGGTGCACCCGGGCTACGGCTTCCTCTCCGAGCGGGCGTCCTTCGCGCGCGCCGTCGCCGACGCCGGCCTCGTCTGGGTGGGTCCGCCCGCCGACGTCATCGAGCGCATGGGGGACAAGGCCGCGGCCCGGGCGGTCGCGGCGGGTGCCGGCGTGCCGGTGGTCCCGGGCAGCGACGAGCTCGCCGACTCCGACGCGGCGGTGGCAGCGGCCGCCGAGATCGGCTACCCCGTCCTGGTCAAGGCGGCCGCGGGCGGGGGAGGCCGCGGGATCCGGCCGGCGGCCTCCGACGAGGAGCTACGCCGGGTTGTGGTCGAGGCCCGGCGGGAGGCGGCGTCGGCGTTCGGGTCCGATGCGGTCTACCTCGAGCGGGCGCTGCCGCGGCCCAAGCACATCGAGGTGCAGGTGGTCGCCGACGGCCAGGGCGGCGTCGTCCACTGCTTCGAGCGGGACTGCTCGCTGCAGCGCCGTCGTCAGAAGGTGCTCGAGGAGGCGCCCGCGCCCGGTCTCGACGAGGGGGTGCGCCGCGCGATGTGCGACGCGGCCGTGGCGCTGGCGCGGGAGGTCGGCTACGTCGGCGCGGGGACGGTCGAGTTCCTCCTCGACACCGACTCCGGGGAGTTCTTCTTCATCGAGATGAACACCCGCATCCAGGTCGAGCACCCGGTCACCGAGCTCGTCACGGGGCTGGACCTCGTCGCCCTCCAGCTCCGGGTGGCCGACGGGGAGCCGCTGCCGCTCGCCCAGGACGACATCGAGTGCCGGGGCGTGGCCCTCGAGTTCCGCGTCAACGCCGAGGACCCCGACGACGACTTCCTCCCGACGCCGGGTGAGGTCACGGCTCTCGAGCTCCCCGGCGGACCCGGGGTGCGGGTGGACACCGCGATCGCGGCCGGCGACGTGATCCCGCCGTTCTACGACTCCATGGTCGCCAAGCTGGCGGTCTGGGGCCCCGACCGGGCCGCGGCACTCGCGCGCGGCCGACGCGCGCTCGCCGAGTACCGGGTCGAGGGGATCCCGACGACGATTCCGCTGCACCGGCGCCTGCTCGACGACCCCACCGTGGTGGCGGGGACCCACGACATCACGTTCCTCGAGGGCTTCGCGATGTGACACGGTTGTCGTCGTCGGGGCGACGACATCCGTTCACAGGCGCGGAGCGTGGCGCTCGACCCCGAGCGCGTCGAAGCGGCGCACGATCGCTTCGCACACCTCGACGGCGTTCGGTCGGTCGCCGTGCAGGCAGATCGTGTCCACCTCGACGTCCAGCCGACGTCCGGAGTTCGACGTCACGTGCCCCTCCAGCAGGTCGACGGCCTGCTGGGCGACGCCGTCCGGGTCCTTCGCCTGCGGGTCGGGCTCGACGATGATGCGGCCGTCGTCGTCGTACTCCAGATCCGCGAACCCCTCGCGCACGACCCGGGCGCCGAGCGTGCGGGCGAGCTCGGCCGTCGGCCCGGCCAGCCAGAAGATGCCGAGCGACGGGTCGAGCCGCATCACCGCCTCGGTGATCGCGGTGGTGATCTCGTCGTCGGTCAGCGCCATCCCGTACAGCGCGCCATGCGGCTTCACGTGCACCACCTCGGCGCCCTCCGCGCGGGCCGTCGCCTGCAGCGCACCGACCTGGTAGAGGACGATCTGGGCGGCCTCGTCCGGGCGCAGCGCCATCCGGCGGCGGCCGAAGCCCACGAGGTCGGGGAGGCCCGGGTGCGCCCCGATCGCCGTGCCGGTCCGCGCGGCGGTGCGCACCGACTCCCGCATCGTCACCGGGTCGCTGGCGTGGAAGCCGCACGCGACGTTCACCGACGTCACGTGCTCCATGAGCGCGGCGTCGTGGCCGAGCCTCCACCGGCCCAGGCTCTCGCCGGCGTCCGCGTTGAGGTCGACGAGGGTCTGCACGGGAGCCTCCCGGGGTCGAGGGTGCTGGCTGCACCCATCGCACCAGATCGGGCCGCCCCGTCCCAGCGCGAGGGGAGCCCTCGTGCGGATAGAGCGGCCGAAGACTCCCCTCGAGCCTGAGGTGCGCTCCCCGCTGGTGACCACTGTTCCGTGTCACAGGGCGGAGTAGTGCTCACGAGGGCTCCACCCACCTAGTAGCGGCGCGGGGTGTAGACGGCCCCCGTCGTGGCCCACCGGGTCTGCGAGGACCCGACGATGAGCAGGGTGCGCATGTCGACCTCCGACGGCTCCAGGGCGCCGAGCTCGACGACGCGCACCGACTCCTCCGGCCCGTCGACGTCCCGCCCGACGATGACCGGGGTCGACGGTTCGCGATGCTTCAGCAGGATCCGCTGGGCCGCCTCGACCTGCCACGTCCGCGACCGGCTGGCCGGGTTGTAGAGCGCGACGACCATGTCCGCCTCTCCCACGGCGGTGAGGCGCCGCTCGACGACGTCCCACGGCTTCAGCCGGTCCGAGAGGCTGATCGTCGCGAAGTCGTGGCCGAGGGGGGCGCCGATCCGGGCGGCGACGGCGTGGGCAGCGGTGACGCCGGGGACGACGCGGACCGGGACGTCGGGGTACTCCTCCGCCGCCACCTCGATCACCGCCGACGCCATCGCGAAGACGCCGGGGTCGCCCGAGGAGACGACCGCGACCCGCCGCCCGGAGCGGGCCAGGTCGAGGGCGAAGGCGGCGCGCTCGGACTCCACCTTGTTGTCCGAGCCATGCACGCGCTGGCGCGGGTTCGCGGGCACGCGGGCGACGTAGGTCGAGTAGCCGACGACGTCGTCGGCTTCCGCGAGGGCGGTGGCCGCCTCGGGGGTGAGTCGGTCGCGGGCTCCGGGTCCGAGGCCGACGACCGTGACCCCGGGTCCCGACGACGGGGCTTTCCTGCCACTGGATGCAAGCAACGCCGCTTCGCTTGCACTGCGGGTGGCGCGCTCCCCGGCCGCCCGCGCCGCCTCCGTCGTCGCCACGTGCACCCGCGAGGGCACGATCCCGACGGAGAAGTACGGCACCGACTCCGGGGCCACGTCCTCGAACCGGCCCCGGCGCTCATCCGCCGTGCTCGCCCGCTCGACGTACTGCGCCTCGTCCGCCCGGCCCGCCCGCCGCAGCGCCGTCCGGACCCCGGTGAAGGTCCGGCCGAGCTTCATGACCGCGGCGGCGTCGGTGTCGGCCAGCCGCCGGGCCAGCTCGTCCTCGCCCAACGTGCCCGGCAGCACCGTCAGGACCTCGTCGCGCTCCACCAGGGGCGTCCCGAGCGCCGCCGCCGCGGCCGCCACGCTCGTCACCCCGGGCACGACCTCGGCCGCGTACCGGTGCCCCAGCCGCTTGTGCAGGTGCATGTAGGAGCCGTAGAAGAACGGGTCGCCCTCGGCGAGCACGACGACGTCGCGCCCGGCGTCGAGGTGTGCGGCGAGCCGCGCGGCCGCCTCGGTGTAGAAGGCGTCGATGCGCCCCTGGTAGTCGTCGGTGGCCTCGGTGGTGACCGGGTAGGTGAGCGCCTCCTCGACCTGCGTGCCGAGGAACCCCGCCGCGATCGCCCGCGCGTTCGACCGGCCGTGCCGCGCGCAGTGGTACGCCACCACGTCCGCGCTCCGGATCAGCTCGACCGCGCGCAGGGTCATCAGGCCCGGGTCGCCGGGGCCGACCCCGACGCCGTAGAGCCGGCCCGGCGTCGGCTCGTTCACGCTCCGGCCCCGAGCGCCAGCGCGTTCACGGCGCCCACGGTCATCGCCGAGCCGCCGCGGCGCCCGTGCACGACGACGTGCTCCAGCCCAGCCGGGTGCCCGACCAGCGCCGCCTTCGACTCCATCGCCCCGACGAAGCCGACAGGCAGGCCGAGCACGACGGCGGGCCGGGGCGCGCCGGCCTCGATCAGCTCGAGCAGCCGGAAGAGGGCGGTCGGGGCATTGCCGATCGCGACGACGGCGCCCTCGAGCAGGGGGAGCCACAGATCGAGGGCGGCGGCGCTGCGGGTCGTGGCGAGCGCGGCGGCCTTCGCGGGCACGTCGGGGTCGTCGAGGGTGCAGACGACGTCGTTGCCGGCCGGCAGGAACCGCCTGGTGATCCCCGAGGCGACCATCATCGCGTCGCACAGCACCGGGGCGCCCGCGTGCAGCGCCGTGTGGGCGGCGGCGACGGCGCCGGGGGAGACGACGGTGTCGGCGGCCAGGTCGGTCATCCCGCAGGAGTGGATCATGCGGACGACGAGGTCGTGCGCGTCGTCGGGCAGATGGGTGAGGTCGGCCTCGCCGCGGATGATCGCGAAGGAGCGCCGGTAGATCTCGGCGCCGTCGGCGACGTAGGCCGGGATCGCCGCCGACGCCGGCTCGTGGATCGCGCCGACCTGCTCGGCCACACTGCCGGCACTGCCCGAGGTCATCCGGTCACCCTCCCCGAGCGGACCACCGTGCGGTAGGGCCCTCGCTGCTGACGGTCTCCCGCTGCATGCTTGTCGTATCCGAGAGGCTGGTCGGGATCCAGAGCCTCGATCACCGCCACCCGTCCGCCCGGCGTCCCGCAGGCGCGCTCGCACCCCACCCAGTGCTGGCGGACCGTGCCCCCGGCGTGCCCCGAGTCGACGGCGGCGGCGAGATCGCCCCGGACGTCGGCGTGCGACTTCGCGCACCGCGGCGCACCGACGCAGGCCGACAGTCCGCGCCAGCGCGACGCCGGGTCGGTCTCGAGGAGGCCTTCGAGCGACGCCGCGGCCGCTCCGGGGTCGGCCAGTCCGCGCAGGACGAGGGTCCGCCAGGGCGTGGCGCGGAGGGTGGCGTCCGGCTCGCCGAGGATCTCGACGAGCGCGGTGACGGCGGCCAGGTCGAGCTCGCCGAGGCGGGGGAGGACCTCGAGGGTGCCGTCGGCGCGTGGTCCGAGGGCGGTGGGGTCGGCGGGTCCCGGAGTGAGGGTCCCGACAGGGATCGAGGACAGCACACCGACAGGCGGTGTGGTGCGGTCGCGGAGGTCGGCGACGAGCGCGTCGCGGGCCGCCTCGTCGAGCTCGCGCACCCGCCAGGCGGAGCCGCGGCGGGCGGTGAAGGCGTCGACGGCGGCGAGGGCGAGGGCCGCGGCGTCGGGGTGGCGCAGGCCGGTGTCGACGACGCCGCGGGGCCCGTCGAGGAGCAGTGCCGCGGTGTCCGGCGTGAGGACCACCGTGATGTCGGCGCCCTGGCCGCTCACGTCGCCCGTCGACGGTGTGGCTTTCCTGACTTCCAGTGTCTGCGATGCGACACCGCTGACATCTCCGTCGACCCGGTCCTCCAGGGCCACGAGCAGTCGGCCCGGGACGTCCTCCCGCCCCCGCAGCGCGCCCGCGACCTGCGCGGACACCTCGTCGAGCCGGGTCGAGCGGGGGGAGGCGAGCAGACCGCAGGGGACGTCGCGGCCGCGGGTGTCGAGGAGTGCGTCGGGCCGGTCGGCGCGCAGCGCGTCGGCGAGGTCGTCCGCGGTCCTTCCCGCGAGGCCGCGGACCTGCCAGGATCCCCGCGAGGTCAGTTCGAGGGGTGATCCGCCGATCGCGGCGGCGCCGGCCAGCAACCGCAGCTCGACCGCATCGATCGCTCCACCCACGGGGCGGAACCGCGCCAGTGCCCCGTCCGCCGCGTCGTGTCGCCGCCAGGCCCCGGGGCACGCGTCGGGCCGGGAGCGCCGGGAGCGGGCCATGTGGCCCACAGTACGGGGCCATGGCCCACCACCTAGTCAGATGGTGAGATGTCGGACGTGCTGCTGCTTCTCTCGACGTCCGACACCGACCTCCGCTCGGCTCGGGCCGGGAGCGAGGGTGGCGCCGTGCCGTGGCGCTGGGCCAACCCCGCGCGGGTCGACCCGCAGCACGACCTGCCGGGGCTGCTCGAGGGCGTCGACCTCGTCGTCGTCCGGCTCCTCGGCGGGCGCCAGGCGTGGGAGGCCGGCCTCGACGCGCTGCTCGACACCGCGTCGCAGCCCCGACCCGTCGTCGTGCTCGGCGGGGAGCAGGCGCCGGACGCGCAGTTGATGGAGTCCTCGACGGTGGCGGTGGGGGTGGCGACGCAGGCGCACCTCTACCTCGCCCAGGGCGGCCCGGACAACCTGCGCGAGCTCGCCGGGTTCCTCTCCGACACCGTGCTGCTGACCGGGCACGGGTTCGCCCCGCCGGAGGAGATGCCGTCGTGGGGCCGCCTGCCCGGGTGGTCGTCCGACGATGTGGCGAAACTGTCACTGGATGCAAGCAATCAAGGGGAGCACGCCGATAGGGCTCCGCTGGCATCGGAGGCGAGGCCCCGCGTCGCCGTCGTCTACTACCGCGCCCACCACATGGCCGGGAACACCGCGTTCGTCGACTCCCTCTGCCACGCGGTCGTCGACGCCGGCGGGATCCCCGAGCCGCTGTTCTGCGCCAGCCTGCGCGCCCCCGACGACGAGCTCCTCGAGCGCCTGCGCCACGCCGACGTGCTGATCACGACGGTGCTCGCCGCCGGTGGGTCGAAGCCCGCCACCGCCGGTGCGGGCGAGGACGACGAGTCCTGGGACACCGGCGCGCTCGCCGGCCTCGACGTCCCGATCCTGCAGGCGCTCTGCCTGACGCGCAGCCGCGAGGAGTGGCTCGCCGACGACGACGGCGTCAGTCCCCTCGACGCCGCCAACCAGGTCGCCGTCCCCGAGTTCGACGGCCGGATCATCACCGTGCCGTTCTCCTTCAAGGAGACCGACGAGGACGGCCTGCCGGCCTACGTCGCCGACCCCGAGCGGGCGGCGCGGGTCGCCGGGCTCGCCGTCAACCACGGTCGGCTGCGGCACCTCGACAACGCCGACAAGAAGATCGCGCTCGTCCTGAGTGCCTACCCGACGAAGCACGCCCGTATCGGCAACGCCGTCGGCCTCGACACCCCGGCCTCCGTCGTCGCCCTGCTGCACGCGATGCGCGACGCGGGCTACCGGGTCGGGTCCGACGAGCAGCCCGTCCCCGGCCTCGAGGAGCACGACGGCGACCTGCTCATCCGCGCCCTCATCGCCGCCGGCGGCTACGACCAGGACTGGCTGACCGAGGAGCAGATGGCGGCCAACCCGGTCCGCATCGACGTCGCCGAGTACACCGACTGGTTCGCGACCCTGCCGGCCGACTTCCGGGACGGGATCGAGGAGCACTGGGGCCCGGCCCCCGGCTCGATGTTCCTCGACGACTCGACCGGCGAGCAGGCCATCGTCCTCGCCGCCCTCGTCCGCGAGCACGTCGTGATCATGATGCAGCCGCCGCGCGGGTTCGGGGAGAACCCGATCGCGATCTACCACGACCCCGACCTGCCGCCGAGCCACCACTACCTCGCGGCGTACCGGTGGCTGCAGGCCGGCTTCGGCGCCCACGCGCTCGTCCACGTCGGCAAGCACGGGAACCTGGAGTGGCTGCCGGGCAAGACGGCGGCGCTGTCCGCGTCGTGCGCCCCCGACCCGATCCTCGGCGACCTCCCGCTCGTCTACCCCTTCCTCGTCAACGACCCCGGCGAGGGCACCCAGGCCAAGCGCCGCGCCCACGCCACGCTCGTCGACCACCTGGTCCCGCCGATGGCGCGCGCGGAGTCCTACGGCGACCTCGCCCGGCTCGAGCAGCTGCTCGACGAGTACGCGTCCATCCAGGCGATGGACCCCGGCAAGATCGAGGCGATCCGCGGCCAGATCTGGCAGCTCATCCAGGCCGCGAAGCTCGACCACGACCTCGGC
>JAICLN010000225.1 GCA_025925615.1 Actinomycetospora sp.
AGAGCGGCTCGAAGGAGTTGTCGACGTCGACCCCGAGGCGCGCCCAGCTCTCGCCCTTGTACTTGGCGGGCACGTCGGCGGCGCCGCGCGGCAGGTCGCGGATGTGCCCTCGGCTCGACTCCACGATGTAGGAGGAACCCAGATAGTCGGCGATCTTGCGGGCCTTCGCGGGCGACTCGACGATCACCAGTCGACGGTGTCCGTCACCGGCCGGGGTCGCCGTCCCGTTGCCGTTCTTCCGGCCGCCGCCGGAGCTCTTCGCGCCACTGCCCTTGCGCGTGCCGGTCGTGCGCCCGCGCTGGGTCGGGGTGGTCTGCTCCGGCGCCTCGTCGACGGTCGCGGTACCTCCGGGCGCCTTCGTGGTTGCGCTCCGTGTCGCCTTCGACCCCGTGGAACCGGCCGCTGCCTCTCCCGCTGCCACCAGTCATGCCTCGTCTCGTCGCTTCGCGAAAGCCCCGTCGTCCGGTGCCCCGCTCGCCGCCAGTGTGCCTCACCGCGGCGTTCGTGCCATCGAGAACGTGTCGTCCCCCGCTGTCGTCCCCGCGTCGTCTCCGGGCCGCTGACCCTTCCAGTGCTGGTCACGGCCGGCTCGTCATGCCCTCAGGTGTACGTCATCCCGGCCACACACCGTCCACGAGGGTCCGTGGCCGGCCTCCGACGAGCTCCGCCAGACGTCGCTGTCGGCGCCGGCCGACGATCGCGACCACCGGCTCGTCCTCGTCCCCGGCGAGGGTGGCGCCGAGGCCCGCACGTTGACACGCCGTGAGCAGGGGCTCGTGCGTGGCCCGTGCGTGCGGGTCGAGACCGAGAGTGTAAGCACGGCCACGCCGACCCCCGGCGGCCAGGACCCAGAGCCGCAACCGGGGTCCGTCGAGCTCGAGGTCGGGCGGGACCGCGGAGCTGCCGTCGGGGCGGCGCCACGCACTGGCGAGCGGGACCAGGTCGGCCCGGTACGCGCTGCGCACGATCGGCCTCCCGTCGGGCAGACGCTCCACGTCCGCCGGGACGCCCCGTCCCCGTAGGGCGCAACACAGGGCGTGGGCACGCCATTCCACGACGGGATCGGGGGTCACGACGGCAGGTGGGGGCGCGTCGGGCTCGTCCGGGCGGCGGTTGTCGTTCCGAGCGAAGGGCCCCTTCGGTCGGTCCGATGGGCCGAAGGGCCCCCTCGCGCCGGGGAGCTCGTCGTTCCCGGTCGGGTGCTCGTCGTCCGTGGCGCCGTCGTCGCGGACGGGGAGCTCGTCGTCGGGGATCTCGTCGACGCCCTCGTCCCACCCCGTCCGGTGATCAACGGGCACCTGGGGCGCCTCCCGGGACCCGGAGCGCCCTCCCGATGCCGGGTGATCATCGGGACGCCATGGCGGTACCCCGGGCTCCTCGGCAGCCGTGAGGTCCCGGTGATCGTGAGCGTGCTCGTCCGGGAGCGACGCCGGCTCGCCATCGTCGTCGGGGGCCTCGAGGACCGGCGGCGGCGCGCCGAGGACGATCGCGAGCCGGGCCACCGTCCCGCGCCCGAACAGCGTCATGACCCCGCCGGCGCAGAGCACGCCCTCGAGGTCGGTGATCGCGCGCGGCAGGGCGTCCGCCGAGTAGAACGACATCTGCCCCACGCGTGCGCACTGTAGAACATGCGTTCGAACCAGCGGGGTAGGCCGACCCGCGCGCCCGATCGACGACGGGGCTTTCCTCGCACCGGATGCAAGCAGTCAGGGGAGCACGCCGATAGGGCTTCGCTGGCATCCCGGGAGCCCCCAGGACAGCACGAAGGGCACCCCCGGGACGGACCGGGAGTGCCCTTCGGGCCGAGCAGAGCACTCAGACGGACGCCGGCTCCGGCGCGTCGGTGTTCGTGTCCGCGATCGAGGTCGAGCGGCGCTTCGACACGAAGACCGCTACCGCGATGCCGAGCAGCGCGACGACCGCGATCGGGATCCGGACCGCCGGGTTGGCGCTCGGGCCGATCGACAGCGCGACGACGGCCGGCGCGATCAGCACCGAGACCAGGTTCATGACCTTGATCAGCGGGTTGATCGACGGGCCCGCGGTGTCCTTGAACGGGTCACCGACGGTGTCACCGATGATCGTCGCCTCGTGGGCGTCCGACCCCTTGCCGCCGTGGTTGCCGTCCTCGACCAGCTTCTTCGCGTTGTCCCAGGCACCGCCGGAGTTCGCGAGGAACACCGCCATGAGCGTGCCCGTGGCGATCGCGCCGCCGAGGTACCCGGCGAGCGGGCCGACGCCGAGGCCGAAGCCGACGGCGATCGGGGCGAGGATCGCGAGCAGACCCGGCGTCGCCAGCTCCCGCAGCGCGTCCCGCGTGCAGAGGTCGACGACGCGGCCGTACTCCGGACGCCCGGTGCCCTCCATGATCCCCGGGATCGTCGCGAACTGGCGGCGCACCTCGTAGACGACCGCGCCGGCCGCCCGGGACACCGCGTTGATCGCGAGACCGGAGAACATGAACACGACCGCCGCACCGATCACGACACCGACCAGCAGGTTCGGACTGGTGATGTTGTAGATGTCGGAGGTCAGCTGGCTGCCGACCGACTCGTAGGCCTGCCGGATGGCGTCGTTGTACGAGCCGAACAGCGCGGTCGCGGCGAGCACGGCCGTCGCGATCGCGATGCCCTTGGTGATGGCCTTCGTGGTGGTCCCGACCGCGTCGAGCTCGGTGAGGATGTCCGCGCCCGCACCCTCGACGTCGCCCGACATCTCGGCGATGCCCTGGGCGTTGTCGGAGACCGGCCCGAAGGTGTCCATCGCGACGATGACGCCGACCGTGGTCAGCAGGCCGGTGCCGGCCATGGCGACCGCGAACAGCGAGACGATGACCGAGCCGGACAGCAGGAACGCGCCGTAGACCGCAGCGCCGATGACGAGCGCGGTGTAGACGGCGGACTCGAAGCCGACCGAGATGCCCGCGAGGATGACGGTCGCGGCGCCGGTGAGCGACGACGTGCCGACGTCCTTGACGGGCTGGTCCTCGGTGCCGGTGTAGTAGCCGGTCAGCGCGAGGATGATGATCGCCAGGACGATGCCGATGGCCACCGCGATCGCCGCGATGAGCGCCGGGTTGCCGGCCGCCGCGAGGTCGCCCACGGAGGCCGCGTTCACGCCGGGCAGGCCCGCGAAGCTGGACGGCAGGTAGACGAACGCCGCGATGATCGTCAGGACGAGCGAGATGCCCGCCGAGATGTAGAAGCTGCGGTTGATCGCCTTGAGCGCGTTCTCGCCCTCACGGGTGCGGGTGATGAACACGCCGATGATGGCCGTGATGACGCCGATCGCCGGGACGATCAGCGGGTAGGTCAGGCCGAGCGTGCCGAACGCGACCGAGCCCAGGATCAGCGCGGCGACGAGGGTCACCGCGTAGGACTCGAACAGGTCGGCGGCCATGCCGGCGCAGTCACCGACGTTGTCGCCCACGTTGTCGGCGATGGTCGCGGCGTTGCGGGGGTCGTCCTCGGGGATGCCCTGCTCGACCTTGCCGACGAGGTCGGCGCCGACGTCGGCGGCCTTGGTGAAGATGCCGCCGCCGACACGCATGAACATCGCGAGCAGGGCGGCGCCGAGGCCGAAGCCCTCGAGGACCTTGGGGGCGTTCTCGACGAAGATCAGGACGACGATCGAGGCACCCAGCAGACCCAGGCCGACGGTCGCCATGCCGACGACGCCGCCGGTGCGGAACGCGATGCGGGCGCCCTCGTCGCGGCCACCCGGCCGGTTCGACGCGGCGGCGACGCGGATGTTCGCCTTGGTGGCCAGGTTCATGCCCAGGCCACCGATGCTCATCGAGAACAGCGCACCGAACACGAAGGCGATCGAGCGCGCGATGCGCTCGCCCCAGTTGTCGGCGGGCAGCGCGAGCAGCACGAGGAAGACGATGACGATGAACGGCGCCAGCGTGCGGAACTGGCGCTGGAGGAACGCGTTCGCGCCCTCCTGGACCGCCCGACCGATGTCGCGCATGTTCTGGGTGCCCTCATCGGCCTTGAGCACCTGCTGGCGCAGGAAGACGCCGATGGCGAGGGCGATGAGTGCGATCACCGCCACCACGCTCACGACGACGTATTCGCTCGAGGAGAACTGGACCCCTTGAGCGAGGACGGACGCTTGCATCCAGCCTCCCGGTTGGAACGAATGACGGCGTCGGGAGGCCTGAAGGCGGCGTCCTCGGCGCGCAGTGAACGTCGCCGCGCGCGAGCCGCGCCCGGTGACAGGGGACGCAGTGTATGGGGGTGGCCTCGACCACGTGACCGCCCGGTTCCCGGACAGCGTGTGACGTGTGCGTCTTTCCCGGGGGAGACGCCTCTCGCGGCCCGGTGTCGGTGACGTGTGCCAACCTCGGAGCGGGTCGGACGGGAGGCGGCGGTGGCACGGGAAGCGGGCGCGCCGGTCGGCGCCGTGGGCGGGGTCGGGGGCGGGGTCGGGGTCGGGGTCGGGGCGATCGAGCGGGCGCACCGCGTGCCCGACGAGCCGGGCCACGGCACCGAGCTGCTGCACCGGGTCCTGGCCGGCACCCCGCAGGGCGAGGACCCGCTCACCCACGCCGAGGTGGTGCCGGCCCGTTCCGGACGACGGGTGCCGTGGCCGGGCTGGGTGCCGGCCGACCTGCGCGGCCGCCTCGAGACGCGCGGGGTGCCCGGGCCGTGGGAGCACCAGGCGACGGCCGCCGAGCACGCGTGGGCCGGGCGCCACGTCGTCGTGTCCACCGGCACCGCGTCGGGGAAGTCGCTGGCCTACCAGCTGCCCGTCGTCGCGGAGCTGTCCGCGGACCCGCACGCCACGGCGCTCTACCTCTCCCCCACCAAGGCCCTCGGGGCCGACCAGCTGCGGGCGGCCCGCGCGCTGGACCCCGACGGGCCCGACGGCCTGCGCGCGTCCTCCTACGACGGGGACACCCCGATGACCGAGCGGGACGCGGTGCGGCGCTCGGCGCGGTGGGTCTTCACCAACCCCGACATGCTCCACCGCGGGATCCTGCCGCGGCACGGTCGCTGGACGACGTTCCTGCGGCGGCTCCGGTACGTCGTGGTCGACGAGGCGCACGCCTACCGTGGGGTGTTCGGGTCGCACGTGGCGCTGCTGCTGCGCCGGTTGCGGCGGATCTGCGCGCGCTACGGCGCCCACCCGGTGTTCGTGCTGGCCTCGGCGACGATGTCCGAGCCGGCGGTCTCGGCCGGTGCGCTCACCGGGCTCGACGTCGTGGCGGTCACCGAGGACGCGTCCCCGCGGGGTCGGCGGGCGGTCGGGCTGTGGGAGCCACCGCTGCTCGAGGAGATCACCGGGGAGAACGGGGCCCCGGTACGCCGCTCGGCCGGGGCGGAGACGTCGCGGATCCTGGCCGACCTGGTGGTGGAGGGCGCCCGGACGCTGGCGTTCGTGCGCTCACGGCGCGGGGCCGAGCTGACGGCGCTCGGGGCGCGGCGGGTGCTGCGCGAGATCGACCCGGAGCTCGCCCGGTCGGTAGCGGCGTACCGGGCCGGGTTCCTGCCCGAGGAGCGCCGTGAGCTCGAGGCGGCGCTGATGAGCGGTGCGCTGCGCGGGGTCGCGACGACGAACGCGCTGGAGCTGGGGATCGACGTGGCCGGGCTCGACGCCGTGGTGGTCGCGGGCTTCCCCGGCACGCGGGCGTCGTTCTGGCAGCAGGCGGGCCGGGCCGGGCGCTCGGGGGACGACGCGCTGGTGCTCCTCGTCGCCCGGGACGACCCGCTGGACACCTACCTCGTCCACCACCCGGAGGCCGTGCTCGGGGCCCCGCTGGAGCGCACCGTGCTCGACCCGACCAACCCCTACGTGCTCGCACCCCACCTCGCATGCGCGGCGGCGGAGCTCCCGCTGACCGCGGCCGACGTCGAGGACGTGTTCGGCGGCGAGGTCGCCCGGCGGGCGCTGCACGACCTCGCGGCCGAGGGGCTCGTGCGCCGGCGCCGCGGCGGCTGGTTCTGGGCGCTGCCGACCGAGCGCCCGCACGGCGGGGTGGACATCCGCGGGTCGGGCGGCGAGCAGGTCGTGGTCGTGGAGTCCGGGACCGGGCGGATGCTCGGCACGGTCGACCCGGGCGCCGCGCCGTCGACCGTCCACGAGGGCGCGGTGCACCTGCACCAGGGCGAGAGCTACGTCGTGGACTCGCTGGACCTCGACGAGGGCCTCGCCCACGTCCACGCCGAGGAGCCGGAGTGGACGACGCAGTCCCGGTCGGTCACCGACATCGCGGTGGTCGAGACCGAGCACTGCGACTCGTACGGCGCGACGACCATCGACGGCCCGGAGCTGCAGGTGTGCCTGGGCACGGTCGAGGTGACCGAGCAGGTCGTCGGCTACCTCCGCCGCTCCCCCTCGGGGCAGGTGATCGAGCAGGTCCCGCTGGACCTCCCGGAGCGGACCCTCGCGACCCGCGCGGTCTGGTACACGCTGGCGGAGCCGCTCCTCGACGGCGTGGGGATCGTGCCCACCCGGGTCCCCGGCTCGCTGCACGCCGCCGAGCACGCCGCGATCGGGCTCATGCCGCTCGTCGCGACCTGCGACCGCTGGGACATCGGCGGCGTCTCGACCGCGCTGCACCCGGACACCGGCCGGCCGACGGTCTTCGTCCACGACGGGCACCCGGGCGGCGCCGGGTTCGCCGATCGCGGCCACGAGGCGATGCGCATGTGGCTCGAGGCGACGCGGGACGCGATCGCGGGGTGCGAGTGCCCGTCGGGGTGCCCCTCGTGCGTGCAGTCGCCGAAGTGCGGGAACGGGAACGACCCGTTGGACAAGGCAGGGGCGGTCGCGGTGCTCACGGCGGTCCTCGCGCGCCTGCCGAGGTGACCACGGGTGCGCCAAGGCCATGATCAGGGGCACGTGGCGCACCCGCCGTCGCGGCCGAACCTGCGTGCTGTGCCCCTCGCGGCGGGGGCGGCGGCCGAGCCGGCTGCCCGGCCCTGCCTCCCATGATCACGGGCACGTGGCGCACCCGGCGTCGCGGCCGAACCTGCGTGCTGTGCCCCTCGACAGGCCTGTCGATCCGGGGTGGCTGGGTGGAGCGTCGCGGTTGGGTTCCGCCGCGGGCCGGGGGTCGGG
>JAICLN010000230.1 GCA_025925615.1 Actinomycetospora sp.
GCCGCCTCGCCGAGGAGGACGACAGCATCGACGCCGTCCGCCACGCGCGTACCCACCGCGCCCTGGCCGCCCTCTGGGTCCCCGGCGCGCTGCGCCCCGAGACCGGGGCGGCCTGGGAACGACTGGACCGGACCCACCTGCGGGTGGTTGCGGACGACCTCGACCTGAGGCTGCAGGTCCACCCGCACGGACACGTCCTCGGCGTCCGCACGCAGGGATGGGGCGACCCCTTCGGCACCGGCCTGCCCCGCCGGGCCGAGATCGGCTACGAGGTGCGCGAGTGGCGCACATTCGGCCCCGTCTGCATCCCGGCGACCGTGTCGGTCAGTTGGTTCCCCGGCACGGCTCGCGAGCGCGAGATCGCGCGACTCCAGCTGACGTCGTGGGAGCCCCGGTCGGCGGAGGCGTTCCGATGAGGCTCTGTCGTGCGGTCCTCCACCGGGACTCCGCCGTGGAGGACGACGCCATGGTCGTCGACGCCGCGATGCGCGTCGCTGCGAAGGCCCGCTCCGCCACCACCGTCGAGGAGGCCTGAGGTGGAGAGGGCCGCGGGGGATCCGGCCACCACCTCACCCGACGGCGGCGTCGTCGTCGGTCACAGCCGCCACCGCGGTTCCGACGACGCCGTGCTCGTCGCTGCGCACCTCGCGGTGCGGCTCGCCGTCCCGCTGCACGTCGTGCACGTCGTCTCCGCCGAGGACTTCCCCGTCGACCCCGACTCGTGGAGCTGGGACGCCGAGGGGGCCCGGGCCATCGAGGAGCAGGCGCAGGAGCTGCGCCGGCTGCTGACCGACGTCCTGCTCGTCTGGGACCGCCGCGTCCGGCAGGGCGATCCCGCGACGGTCCTGATGGCGGTCGCCGACGAGGTCGGGGCGCCGTTCGTCGTCGTCGGTACCCACGGGACCGGCCGGGCGCGGGTGGAGAGCGCGCTGCTCGGGCACCGGTCGGTGTCCCACGCCGCGATCGGTCGGGGCGGCCGTCCGGTCCTCGTCGTCCCGGCGAGGAGCTCGGATACCGAGCGACGGCCGGCCACCGGTCCTCCCGGGCGGCACGAACGCGTCCACGGGGCTCGCTGACGGGCGCGGCCGACTGGGGACCCCTCGGCCCGCCGTGCCGATGTCCGACGAGGAGGCCGCCGCGATCGTCACCGACCTCGAGCAGGACGTGCACCGCTTCCTCGAGCGCACGAGCCGCGCTCCCGCCGTCGTCTACCGGGCCTGCCCGACGGGCCTGCGGGTCGCGTTCCGGGACGGGCCGACGGGCGGTGCCGGGCCGGACGGTCTCACCCGCAGCCCCGGGCGGCACGACGTCTGCTCGGTGGAGCACGCGACGGAGCACCTGGTGCTCTCCGGGCTCCGGTTCCTGTTCTTCGTCGACCCCGACGGCGACGCCCGGCTGCTGCACCGCGACGAGGCGGACGGCGTCGTCCTCGTCGACGTCGCCGACGCCACGGCGAGGACCGACTGACCCGGTGATCCGGGACCGACGGAGCGACGGTCAGGACCGTGGAGCCCTGACCCGCCGACCGCCGCCCGGTGGAGGCTGGCCCGGGCCGCGCCGGCGGACCCGGGAACGAGGAGGCGACGCCATGGACGGGACCGCGCACCGGCAGGTGCTCGTGGTGGGCGTGGACGGGTCGGCGGGTGCCGACGCCGCGCTGCGCTACACGATGGAGGAGGCGGCGCGCCGCGGCGCGGTGGTCCGCGCCGTGATGGCGGTCCGGCCGCCCGAGCTGTTCGCGTACGAGGCCTACGTGTTGCCCGACCCCGAGGCGGGACGGGCCGCGGCGGCTGCAAGCATCGGCCGGCGGATCGAGGAGCTGCGCGAGCAGTTCGGGCTGACGGCGGAGGCGGAGGCGGAGGCCATCACCGGGTCTCCCGTCGCCGTGCTCGTCGACGCCGCGCGGGACGCGGACCTCCTGGTCGTGGGCCATCGCGGGCGTGGTGCCTGGGGCAGCGCGCTGCTCGGCTCGGTCGGTCTCGGGGCCGTCCTGCACGCTCCCTGCCCTGTGACCGTCGTCCCCGGGCCGGCGCCTGTCCGCGAGGAGCCGCGCGCGGCCGTCGCGACACCCTCGGTCCCGCTGCCCGTCGGACCCGTCGCATGACCGTCGGCCTCGACGCGGACGTGCGCGAGACCCACACCGCTGTGCTGTGGTTCCTCGGAGACCGCGTCCACAAGCTCAAGAAGCCGGTGGACCTCGGCTTCTGCGACTTCACCACGGTGGCGGCCCGCCGCGAGGCCTGTGAGCGGGAGGTCGCACTCAACTCGCGCCTGAGCCCGGAGGCCTACCTCGGGGCGGAGACGTTGCTCGACCCGGACGGCTCGGTCGCGGACCACTTCGTGCTCATGCGCCGGATGCCCGCCGAGCGCAGTCTCGGTGAACTCGTCCGCTCCGGCGGCCACGTCGACGACGAGCTCCGGGCCGTCGCACGCCGGCTCACGGCGTTCCACTCGGTGGCCCGACGCGGACCGGAGGTGACCCGGGAGGGCCGCGTCGACGCCCTCGCCCGGCGCTGGGAGGGTGTCCTCGACGGCCTGCGGCGCCACGCCGGCGGCCTGCTCGACGCCGACGAGGTCGAGCGGACCTCGACCCTGGCCACCCGTTTCCTCGCCGGTCGCGGGCCCCTGTTCGACTCGCGCTGCGAGGCGGGGCGGATCGTCGACGGCCACGGCGACTTGCTGGCCGACGACGTGTTCTGTCTCGGGATGGGGCCGCTCCTCCTCGACTGCCTCGAGTTCGACGACTCGCTTCGCTACGTCGACACCCTTGACGACGCCGCGTTCCTCGCCATGGACCTCGAGCACCACGGCGGCCCCGCCGTCGGCGACCGTTTCCTGCAGCTCTACGGCGAGTTCTCGGGGGACCGGTGGCCGGTCGCCCTGTCCCACCACTACCGCGCCTACCGGGCCGCGACCCGCGCCGCGGTGACGGCCGTCCGGGTCGACCAGGGCGGGCCGGGCGCCGACGCCGCGCGCGCGCTCCTCTCCCTGGCCCGACGGCACCTCGAGGCCGGTCAGGTCCGGTTGGTCCTCGTCGGCGGCCTGCCCGGCACCGGGAAGTCGACCGTGGCGGACGGACTGGCCGACCGCCTCGGCGCCGTCGTGGTCTCCAGCGACCCGCTCCGCAAGGAACTCGCCGGGTTGGCGCCCTCCGACTCCGCCGCCACGGACTACGGCGAGGGCCTCTACTCCGCCGAGCACACCGCCGCGACGTACGCGGCGATGAGGGAGCGGGCGGCCGAGCTCCTCGCCCGGGGCGAGTCCGTCGTCCTCGACGCCTCCTGGACCGACGCCGACGAGCGCGCCCGCGCCGAGGGGCTGGCCGCGGGCGCGGGCGCCGAGCTCACGTGCCTGGAGTGCCGGGCCCCGCGCGAGGTCACGGAGCCGCGGATCCTGGCCCGGCGCGGCTCCGCCTCCGATGCGTCACCCCTGGTGGCCGCCGTGATGTCGATCGAGGCCGACCCGTGGCCCGAAGCCATCGCGATCGACACCCTCGGGCCGGCCGAGGCCGCGATCGACCTCGCGGTGGCCGAGGTGCACGAACCGCATCGGCACGCGTCCTGGACCGTCGTCGGCCGCTGACCCGCGGACCCCCCGATGAGCGAGGAAGGACCCGCCATGCGCCCCACCCGAGTGGCGGAGGCGGGGACGGCCCGCGTCCCGGCCACGGCGATCCGGGCGAGCCGGCTCGGCGTCGTGCTGGGTGGTCGCTGGGTCCTCCGGGACGTCGGGTTCGCGGTCGGCGGCGGGCGGGTGACCGGTCTGCTGGGCCCCAGCGGGTGCGGCAAGACGACGCTGATGCGTTGCGTCGTCGGGGTGCAGGAGCTCGCCGCGGGGCGGGTCGAGGTGCTCGGCGCCCGGGCGGGCTCGGCGGCCCTGCGACGCCAGGTGGGCTACACCACCCAGTCGGCCGCGGTCTACGGCGACCTCACCGTGCGGGCCAACGTCCGGTACTTCGCGGCCCTGCACGGTCTCACCGGGCGGGCCGCCGATCGGGCGGTCGCCGAGGTCGGTCTCACCCCGCTCCTCGACCGGCGCGTGGGCACCTTGTCGGGCGGTCAGCGGGCGCGGGCCTCGTTGGTGTGCGCGCTGGTGGCCCGGCCCCGGGTGCTCGTGCTGGACGAACCGACCGCGGTCGGGTTGGTGAGGACGGCGCCGAAGTCGTGGAGCTCGGCGCGCCCGGTGGCCGGGGTCACCGTCGAGCCCACGAGGTGTTGCATCCACATGGTAGACGGTGATGATCCCGAACTGTCACCGCGCGAGGTCCAGCGCCCTTCGGGTCCGTGTCCGCACCGTGTCTCGGTGTGGCGCCCGGAGGCAGCCTGGGTCGCGGCACCCCTGGTGATCAGGGCCGGACGTCCTCCCGGAGGTCCCGGCGGGCCGGGTCGCCCGGCGCGGCTCCCGTGGCCGCACGGTCCGCCCCGGTGAGGCCGGCGAGCACGTCGGTGGCGGTCACGATGCCGACGACCACGCCGTCGTCCATGACGAGCGCGGCGTCCGTGCCGCCGGCCAGGATCGCGCGGGCGGTGGCGGGGGCGTCGGCGCCGAGCGGGACGGTCGGCGCCGGTCGTCGCGCGATCGGGCCGACCGGACCCGCGACACCGTCGACGGCGGCGGCGACGAGGTCCACGTCGACGAGCACACCGAGGCAGCGGCCGCGGCTCACGACCGGGAGGTGCCGCACCCGCGCGCGGTGCATGAGACCCAGCGCCTGCGCAACCGTCGTGGTGTCGTGCACGACCCGGACCGGGCGACTCGGGTCGATCACGACCTCACGGAGGGCGGCGTCGGGGTCCATGTCTGCCTCCTAAGCACGGGGACGGGTGCGATACGACCCCAGCTCGTCGCGCGCGGGCGCCCGTGCCGGACGACCCGGGGTCGTGGGCCGGGAGTCGGGACCCCTCGCGGTCCCTGGGCCCTGGGCGCCAACGGTCCCGGCACCACCGTTGCCGGTTGCGCTGCCACGCGGACCTCCCTGGTCGCTGAGGGCGGACCCCGCGGGGGGACACGGGGTCCGCGAGAAGAGCAAACCCCCTGATCCACTCGTCGGCGAGGGTCACGGGGCCGTATGCCGGGGCCGGGCGACCTGGCGGCGTCCGGCAGCGAGGCCGGCGCACCGGGCCGAAGGGGCCCTACGGACTCGAGCAAGAGGACCGACGACCGGTATATCCGACGGGCTGCCCGGCCACGGTGGTCGCGACGAGGAGATCGGTTCTTGAGGAGGGCAACCGTGCCGACGGCGTTGGTGGTGTACGAGTCGATGTTCGGGGCGACCAGGCGGGCCGCGTTCGCGATGGCCGAGGGCCTGCGGCCCTACCTGGCGGCGAGCGTCGTCGAGGTGGGGGAGGCGCCGCGGGAGATCCCCGACGGGGTCGGGCTCCTCGTCGTCGGCGGCCCGACACACGCGTTCGGGCTGAGCAGGCCGGAGACCCGGGCCGAAGCCGCGAAGCGGGCGGCCGCGCCAGTGGTGTCGGGCGGCGAGGGTGTCCGGGAGTGGCTCGACGAGCTCGTGGTGCACGAGGGGCGCGTCGGTGCGGCCTTCGGCACCCGGGTCCTCCGTCGGGGCGTCCCCGGGTCCGCCGCGCGGGGCATCGCGCACCGGTTGCGACGCCGGGACGTCCGCCTCCTCACCAAACCCCTGGAACTGTTCGTCGGGAACCCCGAGGAGGGACTCCTGGACGGCGAGGAGGACCGGGCCCGGGAGTGGGCCGCCCGGCTCGGGGCGTCGCTGGCGTCGGTGGCGGGAGCCGGGCGATGAGCGGGACGGTCGTCCTCGGCGTCATCGATGGCTCGGTTCGGATGCCGGTGGCGGACGCCGCCGCCGGGTTCGCCCTCCGGGGTGGCCGTCCGCTGCGGGTGGTACACGTGCACACCGGTCCGCACACCGTCTGGGAGGGGGACGCCGGGGTCCGCACCGAGGCCTACCTCGTCCGGACCGCGCCCGACGTGACAGTCGAGCGGCTCTGCACGGTCGGCGACCCCGTGGAGGTCCTGCTCGAGACCGCGGGGACGGGCGGCATCCTCGTGCTCGGGGACCGCCGCCTGCGTCTCGGTTCCGACGCCGGCCGGACCACCCTCGAAGTGCTGGCGCGGGCTGCGGGTGCCGTCATGGTGGTGCCCGAGTACCGCATCCCCGCCGGGGGGAGCGCCCGGCGTGGGGGCGTCGTGGCGGGACTCGACGGCAGCGCCACGGACGAGGCCGTCCTCACCCTCGCGGCCGAGGCCGCGGGAGCCGGGCGCACCCCCCTCGAGATCCTCGACGGCGCGGTGGAACGGCGCGAGTGCGTCGGCGCGCTGCTCGCCCACGTCCCGACGGCACCCACGGTGGTGGCGATCGTCCCGACCCCGGACCCCCTGGACAAAGCCCTCGCCCTCGACGCCCGCGGCGCCGACCTGGCCGTCGTGGGCCTCCCCTCGACTGGTCGTGAGGACTCCCTCGCCGGACGGCTGCTCACCGGCGCCCCCTGCCCGGTCCTCGTCGTTACCGGCGAGCCCCCCGGCGTCGTCCGTCCCGGGGCCGGCCGACCAACGACCGCTCATCAGGGCCCGAAGGACCCAGGCGCGAGGCCTCCGGCGGCGGCCACGCTCGGGTCCTGATCCCACCGAGAGGAGCACGAGATGGACGACGAGCGCAGGGTCACCGACTTCCGCGGCATCGCGGTCGGGTCCGTGGACGACGACGGATGGGTCACCGACTTCGCAGGGGTGCGCTTCGGCGTGCTCACCACCGAGGGCGACGTCACCGACTTCGCCGGGGTGCGCGTCGGCGCCCCCGCCGAGTAGTAGCGGCGACGCGACGGGTGGGCGGTGGGAGTGCCACCAGAGTGGTGGTGGGGCGCGCTGCTCGACCACGCGCGGCAGGCGGCACACGCCGTCGCCGCCGACCTGGTGGTCCGGCTCTCGGTCGTCGAGGGCGCCGTCGGACCGTCGTCGGCGGTTCCGGCC
>JAICLN010000294.1 GCA_025925615.1 Actinomycetospora sp.
GCCCCCGAGGTGCTCGCCCGCGAGCTGCGGTCGGCGACGTGGACCCGCGAGCACGTCGCGATGGGCACCAACACCGACCCCTACCAGCGGGCCGAGGGGCGATACCGGCTGATGCCGGGGATCGTTCGGGCGCTGCGGGAATCGGGGACGCCGTTCTCGATCCTCACGAAGGGCACGCTGCTCGCCCGGGACCTGCCCGACATCGTGGCCGCGGGGCAGGACGTCCCGGTCGGCATCGGCGTCTCCCTCGCCCTCCTCGACCCCGACCTGCACCGCTCGGTCGAGCCCGGCACCCCGACCCCGCGGGCGCGGCTGGACCTCGTGCGCCGCATCGCCGACGCGGGCCTGCCCGTCGGCGTCTTCGTGGCGCCGGTCCTGCCGGGGCTCACCGATTCCGACGCCGCCCTCGACGCGCTGCTCGGCGAGATCGCGGCGGCCGGGGCGGCCGGGGTCTCGGTGCTCGCGCTGCACCTGCGCCCGGGGACCCGCGAGTGGTTCCACGGCTGGCTCGCCCGGGAGCACCCGCAGCTGCTGGAGCGGTACGCGGAGCTCTACCGGCGCGGCGCGTACGTCCAGAAGGCCTACCGTCAGGACCTGGCGACGCGGGTGGCGCCGCTGCTGCTTCGTCACGGGCTCGACGGCGGAGGTCACCACATGGGCGGGCGGGCCGGGGGTGCGGCGACGCCGCCCGCGGGGGACGAGAACGCCGAACGGTGGCCGGACGGCGCGCTGCCCCGGCTCCCGGAGCAGGTGGTCACGCAGACGCCCCCGGAGCAGCTCTCCCTGCTCTGAGAAGCCGTCGCCGGCCTCCTCCCGGGCCACGTGATCAGGAGCACTGGGCGCACCCGCGGGCGCGTCCGGACCTGTCCCAGGTGCCGCTCGTCAGCCGGGCCGACCACGCCTCGATGATCAGGGGTACTGGAGGCAACTTGGACCGCCCGCGGGCCTGCCCGACGTGCCCCTCACGCGTGGGTGCGGGGGGCCGCGGCGCCGACCGGAGGACGAACGGGCCGTTCGTCACCGAAGAAGGTGACCAACGGTCCGTTCGTGCTCTCCGCCCGGGTTCCCGCCGCCACGCCACCGGGCCACCATGACGACGTGGACCTCGACCAGGCGCGTGACTTCCTCCGCTCCCACCACCACGCCGTCCTCGCGACCACCCGGTCCGACGGCGCGCCGCAGCTCTCACCCGTCGCCGTCGGGATCGACGAGAACGGCGCCGCCGTGATCAGCACCCGGGAGACCGCCGTCAAGACCAGGAACCTGCGCCGGACGCCGCGGGCGTGGCTCGCGGTCCTGAACGACGGGTTCTTCGGGGAGTGGGCGCAGGTCGAGGGCGACGTCGAGATCGTCGACCTCCCCGACGCCCTCGAGCACCTGCGCGCGCTGTACCGCCAGGTCGCGGGCGAGCACCCCGACTGGGCCGAGTTCGACGAGGCGATGCGCCGCGAGAAGCGGGTCGCCGTCCGCGTCCACCTCGACCGCGCGGGCCCGAGCGTGAGCGGCTGAGAACCCGGTCGAGCCCGGTCGATAGCCTGGGCGGTGGAGAACCGTCCACTCCCAGGACCAGGAGATTCACCCCCGATGATGCGCACGCACCCCGCCGGCACGCTGCGCGCCGAGAACGTCGGCGCCACCGTCACCCTCGCCGGATGGGTGGCCCGCCGTCGCGACCACGGCGGTGTGGTGTTCATCGACCTGCGCGACGCGTCCGGCGTCGTCCAGGTGGTGTTCCGCTCGGGGGAGGTGGCCGAGGCCAGCCACCGGCTGCGCTCGGAGTACTGCGTGCAGGTCTCCGGGTCCGTCGAGGCCCGCCCGGGCGGCAGCGAGAACTCCGAGCTCGCCACCGGCGCGATCGAGATCAGCGCCACGGAGCTCACGGTCCTCGCGGAGTCCGCCCCGCTGCCGTTCCAGATGGACGAGACGCCCGGCGAGGACGTCCGCCTGCGCTACCGCTACCTGGACCTGCGCCGCGAGGGCCCGGCCCGCGCGATTCGCCTGCGCAGCGACGCCAACAAGATCGCCCGCGATGTGCTGCACGACCGCGGGTTCCTCGAGATCGAGACCCCGACGCTGACCCGGTCGACCCCCGAGGGCGCCCGCGACTTCCTCGTCCCCGCGCGGCTGCGCCCGGGCAGCTGGTACGCGCTGCCGCAGTCGCCGCAGCTGTTCAAGCAGCTGCTCATGGTCGCCGGCATGGAGCGGTACTTCCAGATCGCCCGCTGCTACCGCGACGAGGACTTCCGCGCCGACCGCCAGCCGGAGTTCACCCAGCTCGACATCGAGGCGAGCTTCGTCGACCAGGACGACGTCATCGAGCTCGGCGAGGCGGTGATCTCCCAGCTGTGGTCCCGCCTCGTCGGGTACGAGATCACCACGCCGATCCCGCGCATGACCTACGCGGACGCGATGGCGCGCTACGGCTCGGACAAGCCGGACCTGCGCTTCGGGATCGAGCTCACCGAGCTCACCGAGTACTTCGCCGAGACGCCGTTCCGGGTGTTCCGCAACCCCTACGTCGGCGCGATCGTCATGCCCGGCGGCGCCGCGCAGGCCCGCCGCACGTTCGACGGCTGGCAGGAGTGGGCCAAGCAGCGCGGCGCGCGCGGGCTGGCCTACGTCCTGGTCGGCGACGACGGGCAGGTCGGCATGGGCGGCCCCGTCGCGAAGAACCTCTCCGACGCCGAGCGGGAGGGCCTGGCGAAGGCCGTCGGCGCCAATCCCGGCGACTGCGTCTTCTTCGCCGCCGGCGCCCGCTCCGACGCGCGCGCCCTGCTCGGGGCCGCCCGCAACGAGGTCGCGCGGCGGCTCGAGCTGATCGAGGACGGCACCTGGTCGTTCGTGTGGATCGTCGACGCGCCGCTGTTCGAGGCGGCCGACGAGGCCACCGCGGCCGGTGACGTCGCCGTCGGGTCCGGTCAGTGGACCGCGGTGCACCACGCCTTCACCTCGCCCACCCCGGAGTGGGTCGACTCCTTCGAGTCCGACCCCGGCAACGCGCTGGCCTACGCCTACGACCTCGTCTGCAACGGCAACGAGATCGGCGGCGGGTCCATCCGTATCCACAGCCAGGCCGTCCAGGAGCGGGTGTTCGCGCTCATGGGCCTCTCGGCGGAGGAGCAGCGCGAGAAGTTCGGCTTCCTGCTCGACGCCTTCGCCTACGGTCCGCCCCCGCACGGCGGGATCGCGTTCGGGTGGGACCGCATCTGCGCGCTGCTCGCCGACATGGACTCCATCCGCGACGTCATCGCCTTCCCGAAGACCGGCGGCGGGTACGACCCGCTCACGGCCGCGCCTGCACCGATCACGGCGCTGCAACGCAAGGAGGCCGGGGTGGACATGCCACCCGCGAAGCTTGCGGAGCCGGGAGCAGGAGGCAAGCCGGCCAACCCGGTGAAGCCCCAGGACCGGCCGGTGGAGGACCGGGGCGACGACGCGCCGGGCGGCTCCGGCCCGGCCTGAGCCCGTGATCCGGGTCCGGGTGCTCTGCCCGACGCCGCGTACCCCCGACGTCGTCGGCCTCCTGCGCGACGAGCCGGGGGCGACCCACGTCGTCGTCGTGCCGGGGGGCGCGGTCGAGCCGGCCGGCGACCTCGTCGAGGCCGACCTGGCCCGCGAGGCCGTCGACGGGCTCGTGGAGGACCTGCGCGGGCTGGGGATCGTGCGCGACGGCGGGATCGACCTGCTCCCGCTGCACACGGTCATCTCCGACGCCGCCGAGCGCGCCGAGCAGGCCGCGCCCGGCGAGGGCGTGGACGCCATCGTCTGGGACGAACTGCTCGCTCGGACCGGGCAGGACGCGCGGCTCTCGGTGACCTTCGTCGTCATGCTGACGATCGCGTGCCTGCTCGGCGCCGTCGGCGTCGTCACGGACTCCCCGGTCACCGTCGTCGGCGCGATGGTGCTCGGGCCGGAGTTCGGGCCGCTCGCGGCGCTCGCCGCCGCGATCGTGCGCCGCCGGCCCGCCCTCGCCCGCGAGGCGGCGGCGGCCCTGATCGTCGGGTTCGGTGTCGCCCTCGGGGTCACGACGGCGGGGGCGGCGCTCGGCCGGGCGACCGGGGCCGTGTCGGAGTCGGTGCTCACCGATCTCAGCCAGACCGCGTTCGTCTACCAGGTCGGCTCAATCAACCTGCTCGTGGCGCTGCTGGCCGGGGTCGCGGGGATGGTGGCCCTGCTCGCGGGGGAGGGATCCGGGGTCCTGGTGGGCGTCTTCATCTCGGTCACGACGGTGCCCGCGGCCGGCTTCGCGGCGGTCGCGGCGGTCCTCGGGGCGTGGCCGCAGGCCCTGGGTTCCCTGGCGCAGCTCGCGGTCAACGTCGTCGGGATCGTCGTCGCCGGACTGATCGTCCTGCTCGTCGCGGGTCGGGGCGGACGGGGCGCCGCGGCCCGCCGTCGTCGCCTGAGATCGCACGCAGCGTGATCGCGCTCAACCGCACCGTGGTCGTCCGGAACTCGGTCGTGCATCGATTCCGACTCCGTCACGTTCCGGTTACTCGCAAGTAGCAGACGAACCGACCGGTAGGCTCCATCGCCTGATGACCCCGCTCACGGCCGACGACCCCAGCGTCCCGTCCCCGCTCGACAGCCCTGGTCACCCTCCCCACGATCACGAGATCGACCGGACGGTGGCCCGCGCGGAGGAGCTCCTGACCCGCCGGGCCGGGGCCCGGGTACGGCTCGCGGACGCCGAGGACCTGGGTGGGAGCAGCCGCTCCCGGGTGGTGCGGGTGCGGGTCGCGGAGAACCCCTTCTCCCTGCCACGCACCCTCGTCGTGAAGCACTGGCTCGGCGCGCCGGAGGCGGGCGACGCCGCGCGCACGGCGCGCGTCGACCCGTTCCCGTACGAGGCGGCGAGCTGCCAGCTCTTCACCGCGCTGCCCGCCGAGGACCGGGCGACGCCGACGCTCTACGCGAACGACCCAGAGCAGCGCCTGCTCGTCCTGGAGGACCTGGGACGCTGCGCGACGCTCGCGGACAAGCTCGACGGCGACGACCCGAAGGCGGCCGAGCGCGCCCTGCTCGGCGCGACCCGCGCCCTCGGGAGCCTCCAGGCGGCCCCCGCGGCGCGCGAGGGCGACTTCGGGGCCCTGCTGCGCCGCTCCGGGGTGCGCCACTGGCGGGACCCGCTGGCCGACGACGCCCGCTCGGCGCTCGCCGAGCTCCCCGACCTGCTCGCGCACCTGCTGCGGGTGGAGGCCGCTCCTGCGGCCGTCGCCCAGGCCCGCACGGCAGCGGGCCTGCTCGGCGGCACC
>JAICLN010000246.1 GCA_025925615.1 Actinomycetospora sp.
GACCTCGCGGCCGCTGTGACCGGGGGCATCGGGCTCGCGGCGTCGGGCAACCTCGACGTCAGCCGCGCGAACCCGAGCATGTTCGAGCCGGTCCACGGCTCGGCGCCGGACATCGCGGGCAAGGGCATCGCCGACCCGACGGCGGCCGTGCTCTCGGTCGCTCTGCTGCTCGACCACCTGGGCGAGCCGGAGCTCGCCCGCCGCGTCGAGGCCGCCGTCGCGTTCGACCTCGCGACCCGCGACCACCAGAACCCCGGTGGGACGCACGCCGTCGGGGACCGGCTCGCGGCGCTGGTCTCGTCCGCGGCGGGGACCCGCAGCCTGGCCTGAGCCGGTGCGGGGCCCGTCGATCGACGACGTCCTCGCGGTCCTCTGGGCCGCGTGCGGCCTCGGGATCGCCGCCTACTTCGTCGTGCTCGGGCTGCAGACCCGCGAGATGGGCCGGTCGCCCCTCGTGCTCCTGGCGCTCGCGGCGGTCGTGCTGGTCGGCTTCTCGGTGGTGGCGGTGCGCCACGCCCGCCGGGCCGGGGAGGCCCGGGCCGCGCGGCACTCCGGCCCCATCGGCGGGTGGCGGGTCCGGCGCCGGCCGCGCGCCGAGCCGCGCCCACGAGGCGACAGGCGCGAGCCCACGACGTCGCCGGAGCTCTCGCCGACCGGCCGCGCCGCGCTCGCCCACGTCGTCGGGGTCGCCGACCGGGCCCGCCTCTTCGCGCCCCGCGCCCCGCGGCCGGTCGACCTGGTGGAGGCCGTCGCCGACGCCGGCGAACCGGTCACCCTCGACGCCGTGCTCTCGGCCGTCGGCGAGGCCGCATTCTGGCGTCCCGGGTTCCGCGCCGAGGACCACCTGGCCGCGCTCGCGTTCCACGACTCCCACGTCGAGCAACTGCCCGAGACGCTCGAGGACCAGGTCGCGGACCTCGACCGGCTCGCCGGGGACACGCTGCGGATCCGGCTGCTCACGACGGACCTGACCGACTACCGGCGGGCGGTCCGGACGCGACTGCGGCTGGCCCTCGGCGACGACGAGCGCGACCTCGACTACCGCGGCGACGTCACGTACCTGAGCACCGTCCTGCACGTCGCGGTCGCCGACGCCCTGCACGCCGCCGCCCCGGACGGGCCGTGGCTGGCGTGGACGTGGTCGGACCAGGGGGTGTGGCTCGCGGCGCTGCGCCCGGCTGCCCTCGAGCCCCTGAACCGCGAGCTCGGCCGGGCGCTCCTGGATCCCTGGCGCTGGGTCCACGAGGAGGAGGCCGTCGCCGCCGGTGACCTGCGCCGGTAGCGGCCGGGAACGCGATCACCGCCGGGGATAGGGTGGGACACCGTGCGTCTCGCTCGGATCGCCCATCACGACGGTGTCTCGTTCGCTGCCCTGCAGTCGCCGACCACGGGAGGCGGGGAGCCGACGGCGGGTGACGTGTGCGCGGAGATCGCCGAGCACCCGTTCGGCGACCCGACCTTCACCGGCCGGACCTGGCCGCTCGCCGACGTCCGCGTCCTCGCGCCGATCCTGCCCTCGAAGGTCGTCTGCATCGGCAAGAACTACGCCGAGCACGTCGCCGAGATGGGTGGCGGCGACGCCCCGGCGAACCCGCTGATCTTCCTCAAGCCCTCGACCACCGTCATCGGCCCCGGCGTGGCCATCCAGCGCCCGCCGGACTCGCAGCGGGTCGACTACGAGGGCGAGCTCGCCGTCGTCATCGGCCGGCCGTGCCGCGACGTTCCCGAGGCGCGCGCGATGGACGTGGTTCTCGGTTACACCGTCGCCAACGACGTGACCGCGCGGGACCTGCAGTCCGCCGACGGGCAGTGGACCCGCGCCAAGGGCTACGACTCGTTCTGCCCGCTGGGGCCGTGGATCGAGACCGCCCTCGACCCCTCCGACCTCGCCATCGAGACGACCCTCGACGACGCCACCGTGCAGAAGTCACGCACGAGCATGCTGATCCACGGCATCGAGTCCCAGATCGCGTACATCAGCCGGGTCATGACGCTGCTGCCCGGCGACACGATCCTCACCGGCACCCCGGCCGGTGTCGGGCCGATGGTCGACGGCCAGACCGTCTCGGTGACGGTGGAGGGCATCGGCACGCTGACCAACCCCGTGAGGGATCGGACATGAGCAGGCGCCGGGGCGGCGGGGAGGTCGAGTCCACGTCGCAGGACTGGGTGGCCACGCTCGCCGACGAGGTCATCGCCGCCGCGCGCAAGGAGGCCAACGACGACGTCGAGGGCCGGACCGTCGTCTGCGCGTCCGGGCTCTCGCCGTCGGGCCCGATCCACCTGGGCAACCTGCGCGAGGTCCTTACCCCCCACCTCGTCGCCGACGAGATTCGTCGCCGCGGCATCGCGTGCGAGCACCTGATCTCCTGGGACGACTTCGACCGCTTCCGCCGTGTGCCGAAGGGCGTCGAGGGGATCGACGACTCGTGGGCCGAGCACATCGGCAAGCCGCTGACCGCCGTGCCTGCGCCGCGCGGCAGCGCGCACGCGAACTGGGCCGAGCACTTCAAGGCCCCCATGACCGAGGCGCTCGAGCGGCTCGGCGTCCCGTTCCGCGGGGTCAGCCAGACCCAGATGTACACCTCCGGCGCGTACGTCGAGCCGACGCTGCACGCGATGCGCGAGCGCGGGCGCATCGACGGCGTGCTCGGCCGGTTCCGGACGAAGAAGGGGCCGGAGGCAGCGGACGACGAGGGTCCCGACGACGAGGACCGGGCCGGCTCGGCGACCGGGGAGTACTTCCCCTACAAGCCCTACTGCGGCGCGTGCGGCACCGACGACACCATGATCGTCGCCTACGACGACGCCACCACCGAGATGACGTTCACCTGCGGGTGCGGCTCGTCGGAGACGGTGCTGCTGCGCGAGTTCACCCGCGGGAAGCTGGTCTGGAAGGTCGACTGGCCGATGCGGTGGGCGTTCGAGGGCGTCGACTTCGAGCCGTCGGGGGTGGACCACTCGTCCCCGGGCTCGTCGTACGAGGTCGGCGGCCTGCTCGTCTCCGAGATCTTCGGCGGGCACCAGCCGATCGGCCCGATGTACGCGTTCGTCGGCATCTCGGGGCAGGCGAAGATGTCGTCGTCGAAGGGCGGCGTGCCCACGCCGTCGTCGGCGCTCGAGGTGTTCGAGGCGCCGCTGCTGCGCTGGCTCTACGCCCGCCGTCGCCCGAACCAGGCCATCAAGGTGGCGTTCGACGCCGAGCTCTCCCGGCTCTACGACGAGTGGGACGCGCTCGGCCGCAAGGTCGCGGCGGGGACCTGCGCGCCGATCGAGGCGCTCGGGCACGCGCGGTCGGTCGCGACGGCGGAGCGGACGCTCCCGACGACGCCGCAGCCGGTCCCGTTCCGGACGCTGACCTCCGTCGTCGACGTGACCACGGGCAACCCGGAACAGCTCGGCCGCATCCTGTCCGGCCTCGTCGCGAGCGGCCCGGAGGACCCGGTGACGCTCGACGACCTGCGCCCGCGGCTGGACTGCGCGGAGCACTGGGTCGAGCACTACATGCCCGAGGAGTCCCACACCCGGCTGCTCGTCGCGGCGGACACCGCGCTGCTGGAGTCGCTGGACGACACCGACCGCGAGTCGCTGCGGCTCCTGCTCGAGGGGCTCGAGCAGGACTGGTCGCTCGACGGCCTGACGTCGCTGGTCTACGGAGTGCCGAAGACCCAGGCCGGGTTGCCGATGGACACCCAGCCCACCGAGGAGCTCAAGGCCGCCCAGCGCCGGTTCTTCGTGCTGCTCTACCGGCTGCTCGTCGGGTCGGACACCGGACCCCGGCTCCCGACGCTGCTGCTGGCGGCCGGCCCCGCGACGGTGCGTCGCCAGCTCCGCATGTGAACGGTTGTGGTCGTCAGGACGACCGAATCCGTTCACATTGGCCTCGGGCGTCGAGGCCTTCGGCGGCGTCGTGGTCGGCGCGCGTGAGGCCGTCCATGAGGAGGTCCAGGAGACGATCGGCCTGCGCTCCGTGCCCGGGCCGGGGGGCGACGGTGTAGATGCCGATGAGGGAGGCGGCGACGTCCTCGGCGGTGACGTCGGAGCGGAGGTCGCCCGCCGCGCGGCCGGCGTCGAGGAGCACGGTGATGGCTGCGAGCAGCTCGGCCCGGGTCTGCGCATGGGCGATCTCGCCCGACTCGACCATCGCGAGCAACGTGTCGAGCATGCCGTTCTTGGTCGCGATCCAGTCCCCGAACACGTCCACCCAGCGCCGCAACGCCGCGGCCGGCGACAGCTGACCGAGCAGCTCGCGGGCTCCGGTCGTCAGCCGCACGACCTGGTCCCGGTAGACCGCATCGACCAGCGATTCCCGGGTCGAGGTCGCCCGCCTGGTCGCGGCGGGTCGGGTCCGGGTGCCCATCGCCGCGACCTTCCCAGTCGAGCAGATCCGCCCTGCGGCCGAGCTCCAGGCCGGCCGGCACGTCCACGGCAAGGTGGTCATCGACCTCTGACCAGGACCGTCGCGACCACGAACGCGATGTCCTCGTTCCTGCCGCCCTAGCGGAGGAAGCTCCCGAGCACGCTGCCCACCCCGCCGACCCCGGACTGGTCCCCGCCCCCGGTGCCCGAGATCGCGCTGAGCGGCACTTCCTCGGACGCCTGGACGATCACGAACCCGCGTCCCGCGAAGGACATCGTGAACGCCTCGCCGGTGGTGCGCCCGATGAGCGTGCCGAGCCCGAACTGTTCCGCCCGGTGCAGGCCCGTCTGCAGGCCGGCCGACCACGCGATCGCCGCCTGCGGGTCGGCGTAGGTGGGGGCGTCCACCGTCAGGACGACCGGGGCGCCCTTCGCGGTGATCGCGAGCCGGCCCTTCCCGCGGAAGACGCAGTTGAACAGCCCGGCGCCGCCCATCGAGCCGACCCCGGACACCATCTGGATGTCGTAGGCGAGCGTCGGCTCGAAGGCGAGGACGTTCCTGCCGTTGATCGTCAGCGCGTCGTCGGGTCCCTCGAGGTCGATGAGGTGCACGTCGGCGGCCGCGTCCGCGAGGAAGACGTCACCCCGCCCGGAGAGCCGCATCAGCGGCACGCCCTCGCCGGTGAGCTTCTGCTTGACGAAGGTGCCGAGCCCGCCGGAGCCCCTGGCCTCGAAGGCGACCTCGCCCTGGTAGGCGACCATCGAGCCCTGCCGGGCGAGCACCTCGCCGTCGAGCTCGACCTTGAGCATCTTCGAGTTCTGGAGCCGCAGTCCCGGCTGCGCGGACTCCTTCTCCTGGTTCTCCGGGGCGAAGAGATTGCTGCGCATCGAGGTCTCCTCGTGACTCACGGTGCTCGGACCGGGATAGATCGTCCCGGATCATCCGCCCGGCGATCACGAAGCGTCAACGTCCGGCTGGTCAGCCGAGTTCCCGGTCGTCCACCCGCCGCGCCATGATCAGGGAGGACCGCAACGAGCCGTCGCGGCGACGGTAGTGCCGGTCGCGCAGGCCCTCGACGGTGAAGCCCGCCGCCGCGTAGAGCGCGATGGCCCGGCCGTTGTCGGGCCACACCTCGAGGTCGACCTTGTGCGCCCCGGTGGCCCGGGCATGCTCGAGCACCGCGTCGAGCAGGCCGCGCCCACCCCGGCGACCGCGGGCCTCGGGGAGCAGCATCATGCCGATCGAGAGCACCCCGGCGATGCGTTCGAGCGCCGTCGTGATCCCGACGACCCGGTCCCCGTCGCACAGCACCCAGGCACCACCCCGTCCCGGTTCGGCGAGCAGGGTGCGCAGCCCCGCGGCGCGGGCCGCCCGGTCGACCGGCGGCTGGGCGCCGATGGAGCCCTCCTCGGCCACCGCGGCCGCGATCTCGGCGGCGGCCTCGGCGTCCTCGGCCCGGGCCGGGCGGATGTCCACGGTGCGGAGCATCCCCCGCGTCGTGGGGCGCCGCTCAGCGGGGCGAGGCGTACACGACGACGTTGTCGTCGTAGGAGCGCTCCGCGTGGTCGAAGGTCCCACCGCACGTGATCAGCCGCAGCGACGGGCCCGCCGTCGGCGCGTAGACCTTCTCCGACGGGAACGCGTCCTTCGGGACGGTCTCGATCGCGTCCACCGCGAAGTGCGCGACGGTGCCGTCGCTGCGCGGCACGTCGATGGCGTCGCCGGGGTGCAGGTCGCGGAGGTGGTAGAAGACGCCCGGACCGCGGTAGGAGTCGACGTGCCCGACGAGGACCGCGGTTCCCGGGTCCCCGGGGGTCGCGCCGTCGCGATACCAGCCGACGTCGTCCGGGGTGGCCGGGGCCCGGAGCCCGCCCGCCTGGTCGAGGCCCAGCGCCCCGACGTCCCGGGCGTCGATCCCTGCCGCGGGCACGACGAGCCCGGCCGGGTGGGCCGCCGTCGTCGGGGCCGCGGGGGCCAGCGGGGCGGACGCGGCGGCGGGGCGGGCGGTCAGCGGGACGAGCGCCGGGGCCGCGGGCCGCGCGATCCGCTGGGTGAGCGGGACCAGGGAGGAGCCGGGGGCGGCGTCGAGCGCCGGGGCCGCGCGCCGCGCGATCCGCTGGGTGAGCGGGACCAGGCCGGGGGCGGCGTCGAGCGCC
>JAICLN010000355.1 GCA_025925615.1 Actinomycetospora sp.
CTGCGGCCTCGGGCGTACGGGGCGGCCGCGATCACGCTCACGACCCAGACCTGGATGGCGATGGCGGACGCCAGGGTCCGGACGACCTCCTGTGCGCGGTCGCAGGACGTCGTCCGGGTCGGGGTGAGGATCAGCTCGGCGCCCATCCACGCCAGGTGCCGCGCCACCTCGGGGAACCACGCGTCGTAGCAGATGGACAGCCCGACACGCCCGATTCCGGGAAGGTCGACGACGACGAAGCGGTCTCCGGGCTCGTAGGGCTCGAACGGTCGCCAGGGGAAACACTTGCGGTACGAGGCCGCCAGCTCGCCCCGGGGCGACAGCACCACCGCGGTGTTGTAGAGCTCGTCGTGACGGCCGCGCTCACACACGGTTCCCGGCACCAGCCACACGCCGTGGTCACGAGCGATCTCGGCCAGGGACGTGACCAGCGGCCCGTCAAGCGGTTGGGCCGCTGCCCGTTCCGCCGCGTCCCCGTCGCGCCTGCCATCGACCCCGAACAGGTGCAGCTCCGGGAAGACCACGAGCTCCACGGCGGGATGGTCGGACAGCACCGTCCCTACCTGCGCGGCGAGGGCCGGCACCGGGTCGTCGATCGGGAGGGGCTCGGCCTGCACGACCGCAAGCGGCAGCACACGGGACATGCCGGCCCTGCCCTTCTGGCTGCGACCCGCAGCTCACCCGGGCAGGCTCCCGTGGATGCGCGTCCGCCAGGAGTGTGTCACGCGGTGAGTGCCCGAATCCAGCACCGGATCCGCGCTCTGGCCCGTCGTCGGGCCGGGGGTCCCGGTCCGGTCGTGCCTGGGAGCATGGGGGAGTGACCCTGCCGGACGCGGACGCCGACGCGGATCCCGTGGACGTGCGCTTGCTCGGCGCCTCCGACGTGCGGGCCCTCGCCGACGAGTTGGGGCTGCGCCCGACGAAGAAGCTCGGGCAGAACTTCGTCCACGACGCCAACACCGTGCGGCGGATCGTCCGCCTCGCCGCCGTGGCGCCGGGCGCGACGGTGCTCGAGGTCGGCCCCGGTCTGGGCTCGTTGACCCTCGCCCTGCTCGACGCGGTGGGTCCCGACGGTGCCGTGGTCGCCGTCGAGGTCGACCCGGCCCTCGCCGTGCGTCTCCCGGTCACGGCCGCCGAGCGGGCGCCGGGGCGCACGCTGTACACCGTCATCGCCGACGCGCTGCGCCTGCGGGCCGCCGACCTCCCGGTCGCGCCGGTGGCCCTCGTCGCCAACCTGCCCTACAACGTCGCCGTCCCGGTCGTCCTGCACCTGCTGGCGGAGCTGCCGGACCTGCGCCAGGGGCTCGTGATGGTGCAGTCCGAGGTCGCCGACCGGCTGGCCGCCCGCCCCGGGGAGCCGGCCTACGGCGGCCCGAGCGCCAAGCTCGCCTGGTACGCCGACGCCCGCCGCGCCGGGCCGGTCCCGCGCGGCGTCTTCTGGCCCGTGCCCGGCGTCGACTCGGCACTCGTGGCCTTCACCCGCCGCCCGATCCCGCCCGGGCGGCGGGAGGACGTGTTCGCGCTGATCGACGCCGCCTTCGCGCAGCGGCGCAAGGGCCTGCGGGCCGCCCTGGCCGGGTGGGCGGGGTCGCCGGCCGAGGCCGAACGACGGCTGCGCGCCGCCGGGATCGACCCGACCACCCGGGCCGAGCGGCTCGGGATCGAGGCGTTCGCCACCGTCGCCGCGACGGGGTCCGACGCGGCCCACTCCGGCTCCTGAGCGGGGCGGCGAGCGCCGCGGAACACGGCTCGGGCCACGCACCCGGGCGCCCTGCCGACCACGGTCATTACCCTGGACGGGTGCTCTCCGCCGTCGGGCCCCCGGTCACCGTCCGCGTCCCGGCCAAGATCAACCTCCACCTCGCCGTGGGCGAGACCCGCCCGGACGGCTACCACGACCTCGTCACCGTCTTCCAGGCCCTGAACCTCTTCGACGAGATCTCGGTCGTCGCCGCGCACGGAGCACGTACGGCGGGGGCCGGCGAGCGGCTCGCGACCATCGGATCCGGCGCGCCGGGGGTGGAGCTGCTCGGAGACGTCTCGGACGCCGACCGGGCGGCCGTGCCCGACGACGCCGGCAACCTCGCGTGGCAGGCCGCGGTCGCGCTCGCGACGTCGGTCGGGCGCGAGCCGGACGTGCGCATCGGCATCCGCAAGGCCATCCCGGTCGCGGGCGGCATGGCCGGCGGGAGCGCGGACGCGGCGGGGACGCTGCTCGCGCTGTCCACCCTGTGGCGGCTCGACCTCGGCCGCGAGGCGCTCATGGAGATCGCCGCGAGCGTCGGCAGCGACGTGGCCTTCGCGCTGCACGGCGGGACCGCGCTCGGCACCGGCCGCGGCGAGTCCCTGGTCGCGGTCCTCTCGCGGCACACCTTCCACTGGGTGGTCGCCCTGCAGGACCACGGCCTCTCGACGCCCACGGTGTTCGCCGAGCTCGACCGGCTGCGCGCCACCGCCGATCCCGAGGCTCCCGCCAAGCGCCTCGGCAGCGTCGAGCCGGTCCTCGAGGCCATCGCGTCCGGCGAGGCCCGGTCCCTCGCGCTGCTCCTCGGCAACGACCTCCAGGCCGCAGCGGTCAGCCTCGACCCGGGACTGCGCCGCACGCTGCGGGCCGGAGTGTCCGCGGGTGCGCTGGCCGGCGTCGTGTCCGGGTCCGGCCCGACCTGCGTGTTCCTGTGCACCGACGGCCCCTCCGCCGTGCGGGTCGCCGCCGAGCTCTCCGGGGCCGGGGTGTGCCGCACCGTCCGGGTCGCCCACGGTCCCGTCCCCGGCGCCCGGGTGATCGACGGCGACCCCTCCCGCCCGCCCCGTGGTCCCGGAGGTCCGCCCGCGGGCGACGCCGGGCCCAACATGTACGCCTGACCCGTTCCGGAAGAGGACCGTGCCCAACCTCGTCAACCTCGAGAACGTCGCCATCGCCTTCGGCGGCCCCGAGCCCGTGCTCGACGGCGTCTCGCTCGGCGTCGACGCCGGTGACCGCGTCGGTGTCGTCGGGCGCAACGGCGGCGGGAAGTCGACGCTCGTCTCGATCCTGGCCGGCCGGGTCACGCCCGACTCCGGGCGGGTCAGCCCGGTGCGCGGGCTGCGGATGGCGTCGGTGACCCAGCAGTCGCAGCCGCGGGGCGAGACCGTGCGGGAGGCCGTGCTCGGCCTGTCGAGATCCGGGGCAGGTCCCGTGCCGGACCACGAGTGGGCCGCCGACCCGCGCAGCCGCGCCGTCGTCGAGGGCCTGCGCCCCGGCGGCGACCGTGGCCTGGACACCACCGTCGAGGGCCTCTCCGGCGGGGAGCGGCAGCGGATCGCGCTCGCCGCGGCCCTGGTCCAGGAGCTCGACCTGCTCGTCCTCGACGAGCCGACCAACCACCTCGACGTCGAGGGCGTCCGCTGGCTCGCGGCGCACCTGCTCGCCCGCCGGACCGCCCTCGTCGTCGTGACCCACGACCGCTGGTTCCTCGACACGGTGGCCTCGCGGACGTGGGAGGTCGTCGACGGCCGGGTCGAGCAGTACGAGGGC
>JAICLN010000192.1 GCA_025925615.1 Actinomycetospora sp.
AGCTCTGAGCGCTCGGTTGAAGCGTCGTTGCAGGCGGAGCTCCCACGATCACCCGACCGGGCCCGAGAGCGGCCCCGACCAGGGAGAGCCCCATGTCCACCACCGTTCCCCCGCCGGACCTGCCCCGCGACGACGTCGGCGCCACGCTCGCGCGCCTCGAGGGACTCCGCGGCCGACGGTACGGAGAGGTCATCCTGATCGGCACCGACGCGACCGGGCACCGGATCGGGAGCGTCTACGACACGATGGGGGCCGACGACGGGGACGCGTGACCGGCCGGACTGTGGGAGGGCATCGACCCCGCCGTCGTCGCCGCACAGTACGGCGCGGTCGGCGCCGTCAAGAACGGGCCGCGACTGTGGTGCCTGGACTGGCTCGAGGCGATGACCGGGGTGGAATGGGACTTCGCCGGCCTGCGCGCGCGCTGGACGGCCTGGTTCGACGTCGGCGGCCGGCCGGACCAGCAGGAGGCCGTCGCCTACCGCGCGATGACCGTCCGTCGGGACACCCGGTTCGGCGTCGACGCCGGGTCGACGGTGTCCGTCCTCGACGACCCGGCCGGCGATCCCTGGGTGCTGAAGTCGGCCGACCTCACCACCCTGTCCGGACCCGGCGACCTGGACGCGCTGGGAATCCGCCTCCGCCTGCCGCCCGGCCGGGCCTTCCGCACGGTCGTGCTCGACGCCGACCTGGTCCTCACCCCGGACGCGGATACCGCCCTGATCCTGCGGGACGATCTCGGCAACGTCTACGACCGCGCCGGCGGGCCCTTCAGCGAGCGCCGGCCGTAGACGCTGGAGGACGACCCGCCGGGACGAGAGGAGGCGAGGGCGACGGACGGTGACCTGCGCATCCGCGACCTGGGGCCGCTCGAGATCGAGCGGGCCGGCGAGGTCCGCCCGGTGGGTGCCGCTCGGCTCGAGTCGGCCCTGGCGCTCCTGCTGATCCACGCCGGGCACACCGTCGCCACGGACGCGTTGTGCGAGGCGATGTGGGGCGACGACGGCGTGGTCCGCTCCGCCGCCACGCTCGACTCCCACGTCTTCCGGCTGCGCCGGCTCCTCGAACCGCGGCGGGCCCGTGGCGAGGCCCCCACGGTCCTGCTCCGCGAGCCGGCCGGCGTCCGGCTCGTCGTCCCACCCGACGACGTCGACTCCGCCCGGTACACCGCGCTCGCCGCCCGGGCCGGGGAGCTGCTCGCGCGGGGAGACCCCGCCCCGGCGCTGGCCTGCGCCGAGGACGCCGCGGCCCGGTGGCGGGGGCGCCCTTACGGGGCGGTCGCGGACGAGCCGTGGGCGCGCGCCGCGGTCGCCCGGCTCGAGGAGATCCACGGCCAGCTGCGCGAGACCCACATCGGTGCGCTCCTCGCCACCGGCGCCGTCGACCGCGTCCTCGCCGACGTGGAGACCGCGCTCGGCGAGGAGCCCCTGCGCGAGCGCCTGTGGGTCCACCGGATGGCGGCCCACCGTGCCGCGGGGCGTCGGGCCGACGCCCTCGCGACGTACACCGAGGCCCGCACGGTCCTCGTCGACGAACTCGGGATCGAGCCCGGCCCGGAGCTGCGCGCCCTGCACACCGACCTGCTCCGTGACGACGTCGACGACGGGGCGGCACCTCCCGATCCGGGTCCGTCGCCGGGCGGGCACCGGCTCCCCACGCCGCGCAGCCGACTCGTCGGGCGTGGGCGCGAGCTCGCCCAGGTCCTCGAGATGATGGGCCGCGGTTCCCTGGTCACGGTGGTCGGCGCGGCGGGGTGCGGGAAGACCCGGCTCGCGGTCGAGGCCGCCGGACGGGCCGCGCCCGACCACGCCTGCTTCGTCGACCTGACCTCCGCCTCCCCGGACCGGGTCGTCGACACCGTCGCGTCCACGCTCGGGCTGCCGGTCGCCGGGTCCGGTGAGCCGGTCGACGCCCTGCGGCGGTACACGGAGTCGCGCCGTCTGCTGCTGGTGCTCGACAACTGCGAGCACGTCCTGGACACCGCCGCCGACCTGGTCGACGCCCTCCTCACCGGCGGCACGACGCTGCGCGTCCTCGCGACCAGCCGCGAGCCCCTCGAGGTCGAGGGCGAGCAGATCCTGGTGCTCGCCCCGCTGCCGGCCGCCGACGCGGTCGACCTCTTCCTCGAGCGGCTCCCCACCCCGCCCCCCGACGACGAGGCGGACAGCGTGGCCGAGATCGCCGAGGCGGTCGACGGCCTGCCGCTGGCCCTCGAGCTCGCGGCCGGGCGCGCCCGCGCCTACACGCTGACCGAGATCGCGGCCCAGGTCCGGGCGGACGCCAGCGCGCTCGGGCGGGTCGGCCGAGCCCGCGGGACCAGCCACCAGGGCACCGTCCGGGACGCGATCGACAGCAGCTACCGGGCCCTCCCCGATCCGCTCGCGACGGTGCACCGGGCCGTCGGGGCGGTGCCCGGCCCGTTCACCGCGCAGCTGGCCGCGGGCGTCGTCGGCCGCGACGTCACCGACGCCGTCGCCGGGCTGGCGCACCGCTCGCTGCTCACCCCGCTCGGCGCGGACCGGTCCGGCGGCGCGTCCCGGTTCGCCCAGCTCGCCACGGTGCGCGGGCACGCGGTCCACCAGGCCGAACTGGCCGGCGAGGACCCGGCGGGCGCCCGGGACGTGTGGGTGGAGCGGCTGGTCCGCGCCCGTCCCGCGCTGGGCTCGACCCGGTCCGGGAGCTGGTACCGCGCGCTCGACGACGATCTCGCCGCCGTCCGGGCGACCCTCGCGCAGAACCTGGTCGCGGCGCCGTCGTCCCTCGGCGTCGCCCTGGCGGCCCGCCTCGGCCTGTACTGGGCGTTCCGCGGGATGGGCCTGGAGGGCGAGCGCTGGCTGCGCACGGCGGTCGGGGCGTGCGACGCCGACCCGGGGCTGGGGCGCCCCGGTGACCGCGCGGTGCTGCGCGTCGACACCGGCGGGCTCTGGGTCGTGCAGGGACGGCTCGACGCGGGCCGCGCGCAGGTCCGCGCCGGGATCGCCGAGGGCGCCGGGGCCGGTGGCGAGGACGCCGTGCTGCTGTGCCGGGCCCTGGCGATCGCGGCCGGGACGCTGGCCCGGGCCGGGGACGCCGAGGTGCTGACCGAGATGGCCGCGGCGACCCGGGAGGTCGCCGCGGGCTCGTCCGCGCTCGACGTCGTCGTCCGGCACGTCGAGCTGACCCGCGCCACCGTCGTCGAGCCCGGCCCGGAGCTGGTCGATCGGTACGCCGACCTCCACCGGGACGCCCGGGCCGAGGACAACCTCTACTCGGCGTGGCTCGCGGCGGCCAACGGTGCGCGCCTGCTGCTCCAGGGCGGTCGAGCGGCCGACGCGCTGCCGTGGGCGAGGTCCGCCCTGCACGCCTCGGCCCAGGCGGGGTTGCGCGACAACGCCTTCGTCCTCGAGGTCTACGGCGCCGCGCTCGGCACGACCGGTGAGCACACCGCCGCGCTGCGGGTCTTCGGCGCCGTGGAGGCCCAGCACCGGGGCGCCGGCGTTCCCTGGCCGCGGGACGCCGCCGTCGCCGAGCTCGTCACCACCCTCACGGCCCGGGTCGGCCCGGGCGAGGCCGAGCGCGCCCGGACGGAGGGCGCGCAGGCCACGCTCGAGGAGCTCGCCCGGACCTGAGTCCCTCCGACGGCGCCTACAGCCGACGTTGAAGGACGGTTGCAGGCGGTGCCCGCACCGTGTGCTCGTCGCCCACCGCATCCGCACCCGGAGGAACCACCATGAGCCCCGCACCCGTCCTCGTCGTCGGCGCCGGCCCCGTCGGCCTGACCGCCGCCTGCCAGCTCGCCCGCCTCGGCGTCGCGGTCCGCGTCGTCGAGGAGCTGGCGGAGCCCACCACCGAGTCGCGCGCGGTGGGCGTGCACGCCCGGAGCCTGGAGATGCTCGCGTCGCTGGGGGTCCTCCCCCGGCTCGAGGCGCGGGGCCGGCGCATCGGCGCCCTGGCGATGGTCGACGGTGCCTCCGGGCGGACCCGGGCACGGATGGACCTCACCGGTATCGCGGTCGCGACCCGGCACCCCTACGTGCTCGACGTGGCCCAGCCCGACACCGAGGCGGTCCTGGCGGAGCGCGCCGCCGAGCTCGGGATCGTCGTCGAGCGCGGTGTCGCGCTCACCGGCCTGCACCAGGACGCGGACGGCGTGGACGTCACCCTGCGGACCGGCGAGGGCGACCAGACCGCGCGGGTGGCCTGGGTCGTGGGCGCCGACGGCGGGCACAGCACCGTGCGCCACCTCGTCGGCACCCGCCTGGAGGGCGGCTTCCACGGACAGCACTTCGCCATGGCCGACCTCGACGCCGACAGCCCGTTCCCGCGCGACACGATCTCGATGTTCACCCACCCCGACGGCATGGGGATCTTCTTCCCGCTGCCGGGCAGCCGGGCGCGGATCATGTTCCTCGTCGACGCGCCGGGACCCGACGCGGGCGACCCCACGCTCGAGCAGATCCAGGCCCTGGCCGACGTGCGCATGGGCGGCCAGATCACGGTGCGCAACCCGCGCTGGATGACCTACTTCGAGGTCCACCACGCCCAGGTCGCGCAGTACCGCCACGGCCGGGTCGTCCTCGCCGGCGACGCCGCCCACGTCCACAGCCCCGCCGCGGCCCAGGGCATGAACACCGGCATCCAGGACGCCGCCAACCTGGCGTGGAAGCTGGCCCTCGTCGTCGGGGGCCGCGCGGACGAGGGGCTGATCGACAGCTACGACGGCGAGCGCCACCCCGTGGGGGCGGCCGTCGTCCGGAACACCACGGTCCTCACGGATGTCGGCACCGGTTCCGGCGTCCAGGCCGCCGTGCGCGACGCGATGCTGTTCCTCGCCGGCCACCTTGCGGCGCTGCGCGACCAGGGGGCCCGCCAGCTCAGCGAGGTGGCGGTGAACTACCGGGACAGCGCCCTGTCGGTGGACCGGGGCGGCCACCACCACGGCACGGTCCGGGCCGGCGAGCACGCGCCCGACCCGGCGGGCGTCACGCCGGCGATCGAGGACCTCCTGGCGCGGCCGGGCTTCCTCGTGCTGGCGAGCACCGCGACGGCAGGCCCCCTCGAGGAGGTGCTCGGGGACCTCGGCGCCGTGATCCGCGTCGTCGGAGAGGGCGCCGGCGAGGGCCGCGTGGTGGACCCTGAGGGGGCGATCGCGCGGACCTACGGGATCGGGACCGACGGCTTCGCGCTCGTCCGTCCTGATGGCTACCTCGCCCTCGTGTCGGACTCCGCGGACCCGGCGATCCTGCGCGACTACCTCGTCGACGTCCTCGGGATCACCGAGCCCGCCCGGGTGTGAGCACGGGTGCCGGGAGGGGTCCCGGGCAGCAGCCGACGCGCGAGCCGGAGCACCCGCTCGACGGCGTTTTGGTGCTGCGGCTCGGGCGTGACCAGGTGGCTCACGGTGGCGCGCACGAGGACGTCGGCGGCGTCCTCCAGCGTGCTGTCGGTGAGCCGCGGGTGGTGCGCGCGCAGGAACCTCGTCAGCAGGCCGCGGCCCTCGACGAGCTGGGCGCCGCTGCGCGTGGTCAGCAGGGGCAACAGCGCGGTGTCACCGTGACCGCCGTCGAGGACGGCGGCGAGCAGGGGCTGGTCCTCCCGGGCGTGCAGGGCGGTCTGCAGCGCCGCGCGGAGTCCCGACTCCCACGTCGGGGCCTGCTGGAGATCCTCGCGGACCCGGACGAGGGCTCGCCCCGCCTCGCGGGCCATCAGGGCGTGGGCCAGCGCGTCCTTGGTGCCGAACTCGCGGTAGAGCGTGGCCCGGGAGACGTCCGACTGCCGGGACACCTCCGCGAGGCGCACGTGCTGCCAGCCCAGCTCGAGCGTCGCGTCCGCGGCGACGTCGAGGATCCGGTCGCGGACGCCGACCCGGAACTCCTCGCGCAGGGTCAGGGCCGGGGCGGTGATCGGGCGCAGGCCGGTGGTGGTCATCGAGGTCTCCCTGGGCTGGGTGACGAGAACGCGCCGGGCCGGCTCGCGACGTCGTCGGTCCATCACGGGTATCGCTCGCGTGAGGTCCGCCGTTACACATTCGTTATCTATGGTCTGAAAGGCCTGCTCACGGCGCGGGTGAGGACGAGACCCGATCGGGCCGCGGACGTGGATTGCGCGGCGGCCGCCTCCGAGGGGACTCCGGCGGTCCTTCCGGCAGCCCTGGACGTCCCCTCGGCACCCACGCCGGCCCCGCCGTCGGGCACCCGGCCTCCGAGCCGAAGTACCACCGTGGGCCCGCGACACCCGGACGCGGTCGCGCGAGAGCACTTCGCGCTCGCGAGTCCGCGCTGTGACCTACTCGGGCACTCGTCGCGGGACTCCCCCGTCCTGCGATCGTGGTCGACGGAATGCTGGTCGCCCCGGCCGGGTTGCCCGGGACATGACGGTGGCACCGGGGCGGTACGGGATCTGGGCGGGCGGCGCGGCGTTGACCCCTGAACTCGTGACGACGATCGAGCAGTTGGGCTACGGGGCCGTCTGGATCGGGGGCAGCCCGCCCGCAGACCTGGAGCTGCCCGAATCCCTGCTCGCGGCGACCGACCACCTCGTGGTGGCCACCGGCATCGTCAACATGTGGGGATCGGCGGCTCCGGAGGTCGCGGCGTCCTACCGACGCATCGCCGAGCGCTACCCGGACCGGTTCCTGCTGGGCGTCGGGATCGGGCACCCGGAGGCCACGGGCGAGTACCGGAAGCCGTACGCCACGATCGTCGAGTACCTCGACGACCTCGACGCCGGCGGTGTCCCGGTCGACGGCCGCGCGCTCGCCGCGCTCGGACCCAAGGTCCTCGCCGTCGCCCGGGACCGCACCGCGGGGGCTCACCCGTACCTGACGACGCCGCACCACACCCGGGAAGCCCGCGAGATCCTCGGCGAGGGCCCGCTGCTGGCGCCGGAGCAGAAGGTCGTGCTCGACACCGACGTCGAGCGGGCGCGCGCGATCGGCCGGGACCGGGTCCGCAACCCGTACCTGAAGCTCACGAACTACCGGAACAACCTCCTCCGGGAGGGATTCACCGAGCAGGATCTGGACACCGCCTCGGACGCGCTGGTCGACGCCCTCGCGGTCCACGGCGGCGCGGGCACCGTGGCCGCCGGACTGACCGCGCACCTCGACGCCGGCGCGGACCACGTCTGCGCCCAGGTCCTCGTGGGGGACCAGGCCGAGTACGTCCCCGCGCTGAGGTCGCTCGCCGAGGCGCTCGACCTCTGACGGCCGGGGATCGTCAGGAGTACGCCGGCTCGAGCACGACCACGGGGATGTCGCGCTCGGTGTAGGTCGCGTACGTCGCGTAGTCCGGGAAGAGCTCGACGAGCCGCGGCCACAGCTCGGCCTTCTCCTCCGGCCCCGCGACCCGGGGACGCACGACCCGTGTCTCACCGCCGGGGAGGTCGGCCGACGTCGTGGAGCACCAGCGTCGGCGCGCGGCTGATGAAGCTGCGACGGCCTCCCGTCGCGCGCAGGACGTAGGCGTCCAGCCGCGTCACGAACCGGAACACGCGCCAGAACGGGGACGTGGACGGTGGAGGTACCGGCATGCCCACAGCATGCCCTCGAGGCGGAGATGGACTCCCTCCGCGCGCGCATCCCCGGCATGTCCCTGGCCTGACCCGAGGGCCTCGCGGTGTGGCGCAGCACACGGCACGATCTGCAGACCATGAGCGCTGCCGAGGCACCGACGCTGCTGCGCCCACCGGGTCCGGTGGAGGGGACCGGGATGGGGGCCTACCTCGCGTACCTGTCGTCGTCGCGCGGGCTGGTCTTCGACGACTACCGGGGCCTGTGGCGCTGGTCGGTGGCCGAGCCGGAGGCGTTCTGGGCGTCGATCTGGGACCACTTCGGTGTCTCGGGGACCTACGCGCGGGTGCTCGGGTCGGCGGAGATGCCGGGGGCGCAGTGGTTTCCCGGGGCCCGGCTGAACTACGCCGCGCACATGCTGGGCACCGAGGAGGACACCGACCGCACCGCGATCATCGCGCGGTCGCAGACCCGCGGGCCGCAGGAACTGACGTTCGGCGAGCTGCGCGACCAGGTGGCGCGGGCCCGGGCCGGGCTGGTGCGCCTCGGCGTCGGGCACCGGGTGCGGCCCGTAGTCCAGGCCGACGACGTGGCGCACGGTCGGCAGCCCCGCACGGATCGTCGCCAGCTCGTCGCGCTGGTCGATCTCCTTGTCGCCGTACCGGTACGAGGCGACGGCGAGCAGCAC
>JAICLN010000325.1 GCA_025925615.1 Actinomycetospora sp.
CACATCGGCGCGGTCGTTGACGGCGAGCAGGGCGTCGTGCCGCCAGCACGCGTCCGCGAGGACCTCGAGCGCCGCCAACTCCTCCCGCGCCTCGAGCCCCTTCTCGCGCAGCTGGAGGATGTCCACCCCGCCCCGCAGCGCGGCGTCGGCGAACTCGGCGAGGTCCCCGCGATCGCGCCGGGAGTCGGTGCAGGCGTAGAGCCGGGCGCGGGCGAGCCGCACGCGGCGCCGGGTGCCGAGGTCCTGCGGGGCGCTCGCCGAGGTGGTCATCGCGGCCGACGCTAGCGCGTACGGTGGGGGACGAGCAGCACCACGGGAGCCCGGAGCAGCCGGGCTGAGAGGGGACCCGACCACGGTCCCGACCGTCGAACCTGATCCGGGTCATGCCGGCGCAGGGAGGGAACCATGAGTCATCGCGCCGACCGTGTGGTCGTCGTCGGCGCCGGTGTCGTCGGCACGACGGCGGCCTGGGTCGCCGCCCGCGACCGCCTCGCCGAGGAGGTCGTCCTCGTTGACCCCGAGCCCGGCTCGGGCGCGTCGTGGGTGGCCGGCGGCATGCTCGCCCCGATCACCGAGGCCTGGCCCGGGGAACGGGCGCTGCTGGAACTGGGCGCGGCGTCGCTGGCCCGGTGGCCGGCGTTCGCGGCGGCCGTCGAGGACGCCTCCGGGCGGTCGGTGGGGCTGCGCCGCGCGGGGACGCTCGCGGTCGTCGTCGACGCCGCCGACCGTGAGGACCTCGACCGCATCGTCGAGCACCTCCGGGCGTGGGGACGTGACCCCGAGCGCCTGACCGGCCGCGAGACCCGTCGTCGGGAACCCGCCCTCGGACCCGCGGTCCGCGCCGGTCTCGCCGTTCCCGACGACCTCGCCGTCGACAACCGGCTCCTGCTCGCCGCCCTGCGCGAGGCGGCCGCCCGCGCGGGCGTCGTGGTGCGGAGCGAGCCGGTGGCGCGGGTGGTCGAGTCGGGCGGCGCGGTGTCGGGCGTGGAGCTGGGGTCGGGCGAGGTGCTCGGCGCCCGCCGGGTCGTCGTCGCGGCGGGTGCCTGGTCGGCGGCCCTGCATCCGGCGCTGGACGGGCTGGTCCGGCCGGTCAAGGGCGAGATCCTGCGGGTGCGGGCACGGCCGGGCTCGCTGCCGCCCCCGACGTGGACGGTGCGCGCGGCGGTGGCCGGGCGCGCGGTCTACGCGGTGCCCCGCGACGGCGGCCGGCTCGTCCTGGGCGCCACGCAGTACGAGGTCGGATTCGACGCCGACGTGACCGTCGGCGGGGTCCGTGACCTGCTCGCCGACACCGAGCGGGTCCTGCCCGGGATCGCCGACTACGCGCTCGAGGAGTCGGCGGCCTCGTTCCGGCCCGGGACCGCCGACAACCTGCCTGTGCTCGGTGCGGTGCCGGGCGCCCCCGAGGGCCTGCTCGCCTGCTTCGGGCACGGCCGCAACGGCTTCCTGCTCACGGCTCTGACCGCCGACGTCGTCGGGGAGCTGCTCGCCGGGCGTCCGATGCCGGACGAGTCGCGCGCGGCCTCGGCACACCGGCTCGCCACCTTGGAGGTGTCCCCGTGACCGTGCTGATCAACGGCGTCGTGACCGAGGCCGAGGCCGGGGCGTCCCTCGCCGACGTGCTCGCCGCCCACGGGGTGCCCGAGCGCGGCGTGGCGGTCGCGATGTCCGGGGAGGTCGTCCCGCGGGCGTCGTGGGCGTCGACGCCGCTGCGCGACGGCGTCGTGCTCGAGGTGCTGACCGCCGTGCAGGGAGGTTGAACGGGATGGGCGGGGCGATCGCCGCGACGGGGATTCTGGACGACCCGTTGCTGATCGGGGGCCGCGAGATCGGCTCCCGACTGATCATGGGGACCGGGGGCGCTGCGAACCTCGCGGTGCTCGAGCGGGCGCTCGTCGCGTCCGGGACGGCGCTGACGACGGTGGCCATGCGCCGCCTCGACGCCGGCGGCGGGCCGGGGGTGCTCGCGCTGCTGGAGCGGCTGGGCATCGAGGCCCTGCCGAACACGGCGGGCTGCCGGACGGCGGCGGAGGCGGTACTGACGGCACGGCTGGCGCGCGAGGCGCTCGGGACGGACCTGGTCAAGCTCGAGGTGGTCGCGGACGACCGCACGCTGCTGCCCGACCCGATCGAGCTCCTCGACGCCGCCGAACAGCTCGTCGACGACGGGTTCACCGTGCTCCCGTACACCAACGACGACCCGGTGCTGGCGTCGAAGCTCGCCGACGCCGGGTGTGCCGCGGTCATGCCGCTGGGCTCGCCGATCGGGACGGGCCTGGGCATCCGCAACCCGCACAACATCGAGATGATCGTCGCGGCGATGGCCGACCGGCCGGTGCCGGTGGTGCTCGACGCCGGGATCGGGACGGCCTCCGAGGCGGCGCAAGCGATGGAGCTGGGCTGCGACGCGGTGCTGCTGGCGACGGCCGTGACGCGGGCGACGGACCCCGAGGCGATGGCGCGGGCGATGCGGCTGGCCGTGGAGGCGGGCCGGCTCGCGCGCGGGGCGGGCCGGATCCCGCGGCGGTTCTGGGCGCAGGCGTCGTCGCCGACGGCCGAGTAGCGCCCCGTGAGTGCCAGCGGAGCGTCCCTATCGGCGTGCTGGCTTTGATCGCTTGCAGACCCAGTGGCAGGAAAGCCCCGTTGTCGACGACGCCGACGATCAGCGCGCGAGGAAGTCCTCGAGGATCGGGAGCACGACGTCGGCGCGGTGCATGAGCCCGTTGTGCGTCGCGCCCGGGACGACGGCGAGGCGGGCGTCGGGGATGAGCTCCAGCTCCAGGGCCGCGTGCTCGATCGTCACGAAGTCGTGGTCCCCGATCATGACGAGCGTGCGGGCCGTGACCCGGGCCAGCTCCTCGTCCGACCAGCCGCTGAAGCCCTGGATCGTCGGCTGCAGCTTCGCCATGACGGCGTCGAGCCCGGCGTCCCCGGCCGGGGCCAGGCGCTCGTGCTCTCGGTGCATCGCGGCGAAGTCGGCCTCGGTCGGCATGCGGGTCGAGGTCGCCCAGCGGGAGGGGTCGGTGATGTCCGGGTGGTACCCGTCGGGCCGGATGTGCCCGGAGGCGAACACGAACCGCTCGAAGCGGTCCGGCCACCGGGTCGCCGCTTCCATGAGGGCGAGCCCGCCCAGGCTGAACCCCAGGGCGTCGACGCGCTCCAGCCCGAGGTGGTCGAGCAGGCCCACGAGGTCGCCGGCCAGGTTCGCCAGCGTCGGCGCCCGGTCGACGTCGGCCGTCCGGCCGTGACCCTGCTGCTCGACCGCCACCACCCGGCGTCGGGAGCTCAGCCCCGGCAGGACGTCCTCGAAGTTCAGCTCGATCGTCAGGTGCCCGCCGGGCACGAGCAGCAGCGGGACGCCGCCCTCCCCGTGCTCCTCGTGGTAGAGCGAGACCTCGCCGACCGGCGCGTACGGCATCGTCAGGACTCCCGACCCTCGACGTGGGACTTCAGGCGGGGCAGCGTCGCCTCGATCCCGCGCGTGTTCGTCGCGGGGTAGCGGAGCAGCTCGAGGATCTTCGGCGCGCGGGAGGTCGACCAGTCGAAGGTCTCGGTGACCTTCGTCGAGCCCTCGCCGACGGGCTCGAGCTCGTAGCGCCAGCGGTGGTGGCCGACGTGGCGCCAGGCGATGAGGCGGTCCTCCTCGAACTCCACGACCTGGTTGTTGATCGTGTAGGGGACGCCGAGGCGCATCGACATGCCGAAGCGGTCGCCGAGGGAGAGCCGGTCGGGACCCGTGATCGCGGAGCGGACGGTGCCGGAGCCGTCGAACCGGCCGTGCTCCCGCGGATCGGCGAGCACCGCGAAGACGGCGGACGGTGGGGCGTCGACGACGATGTCGCGGCTGACCCGGCGCTCGGTCATCCCAGCGTCACCGGCAGCGCGTCCACCCCGTACACGATCGACGTCGTCCGCAGCGGCAGCGTCCGCTCGTCGGCGGCCATCGCGATGCCGGGGAAGCGCCTGAGCAGCGCCGGGTAGGCGGTCCGCAGCTCCATCCGCGCCAGCTCCGCCCCGATGCAGCGGTGGATGCCGTGACCGAACGCCAGGTGCGGGGTCGGGGTGCGGCGCGGGTCGAAGACCTCGGGGTCAGCGGTCAGCCGCGGGTCGCGGTCGGCGGCGGAGAGCGAGACGAGGATGCCGTCGCCCTCCCCGAGGTCGACGCCCCCGATCGTCATGTCCTCGGTCGCGAAGCGCGGGAACGCGATCTGGACCACGGTCAGGTAGCGCAGCAGCTCCTCGACGAAGCCGTGCACGGAGGCGGGCTCGTCGCGCACCATCGCCGCGACCTCCGGGTCCCGCAGCACG
>JAICLN010000309.1 GCA_025925615.1 Actinomycetospora sp.
CCCCCGCACGTACCGGGCCACGAGGCGGGTGCACTCGCCGGCCTCGGTGGGGGCGACCCGCCGTCCGACGAGGGCGTTGACCAGCGTCGACTTGCCCGCGGAGACCGGCCCGGTGACGACGAGCGAGGGCGTCGCCACCAGGCGGGCGGCCACCGCGTCGAGCGCGTCGGCGGTGGGCAGCGCGACGGCGGGCGCGGCCTCCCGGCACGCCCGCGCGGTGTCCTGCGCCCAGCGGCCCACCCGCCACCCCCGTCGTCGTGCGCCGGCTCCACTCGGCCCGGACCGCAGGGTAGGAAGCGCGCCGGCGGCGCGGGGGCCGTTCCGCGAGACCCGTACGCCGCATCCGTCACTGGCGTCACGTCAGCACCGGGGTTTCGCCTGATCGTCGATCCGGGGATGCTGGGGCCACACCGGGACGCCGCCCGGAGCGCACAGGACGGCAGAGAGGACCGAGTGTGTACACGCCGGGAACGGGCACGTACCTGCTGATCGTCTTCATCGGGACCGTGGTGACGGTGATCGTCGGGCAGATCCTCATGCGCTCCGGGGTGGGGTTCCTCCGTGACGTCTTCGACGACCCCGACGTCGCCCAGTCCATGACCCGCCTGCTCGGGGTGGGCTTCCACCTCGTCGCGCTGGGCTTCATGGCGCTGATCTCGACGTGGCAGCCGTTCGAGACCACCGGGCCCGTCCAGCACGTCGTCACCCGGGTCGGCGGCATCCTGCTGTTCCTCGGGGTCCTGCACGTCATCACGCTGATCGCCCTGGCGCGGGTCCGGAACAACGCCCGTGCCAGGCAGGTGGCCGCGTCGCTGCGCGGTGGCGGTCGCCGCGGCCCGTCGCAGGACAAGCGGGACCAGACGCGGGTCATCGAGTCCGGCTGAGGCCGATCACCGTCGGATGTGAGGATCACCGGGTGGGTCACGAGCACCCGGCGGTCACGCCGGAGACGGAGCGCAGGACGCGACCGTGGAGCGCGGTCGAGGAGCGCGCCGCGCACGCGCGGCGGGGCATCGTCAGCTTCGCCGACCGTGGCGGCCGGATGACGGCCGGTCAGCAGCGTGCCTGGGACCGCTCGTGGGGCCGGCTCGGCGCCGACCTCGCCGACCTCGCCCCCGACGGCCGCCGCGCCGACCTGCTCGACGGCGACGGCCGGCTTAACCCGGCGGCGTGGTTCGGGCGCACCGCGGACCTCCGTCTCGAGATCGGCTCCGGGATGGGGGAGACGACCGCCGCGCTCGCCGAGGCCGAGCCCGGGACCGACCACGTCGCGATCGAGGTCTACCCGCCCGGGCTCGGGCAGCTGTTGATGCGTACCGAGGCCGCCGGGCTGGAGAACCTGCGGCTGCTGCGCGGCGACGCCGTGGTCGTCCTGCGGGACCGCATCGCCCCCGATTCGCTCGACGGCCTCCGCGTCTACTACCCCGACCCCTGGACCAAGCGTCGCCACCACAAGCGCCGCCTCGTCCAGCCCGCCACCGTCGCGCTCATGGCCTCGCGGCTGCGGCCCGGGGCGACGCTGCACCTGGCCACCGACGTCGCCGAGTACGCCGAGTGGATGCTCGAGGTCACCGACGGCGAGCCGCTGCTGGAGAACCCGCACGGCGGTTTCGCCCCCCGTCCCGCGTGGCGGCCCCGGACGAAGTTCGAGACCCGGGCCGAGGCCGAGGGCCGTCCGAGCAGTGACCTCCTGCTGGTGCGCGGGACCGGCCGTGCGCCCGCGGACGCGGGCTCGTGATGGAGCGGCGCACCCGCCGACGCCGGGCGGTTAGAGTCGGGCCCGTGGCGCCCTCCCCCTCGCCGTCCCCGGCCGATCTCGCGCATCCCGCGACCGTCCCGGGCGCTCTGGCCGGCGGCGCGTCCGACGTGGACGACACGCCGATCGCCCCGCCCGAGGCCCCGGCCCGCACGCTGCTGGTCTGGGACGCCCCCAACATGGACATGAGCCTGGGTTCGCTGCTCGGCACGCGCCCGACCTCGGCCTTCCGTCCCCGCTTCGACGCCGTCGGGCGCTGGCTGCTCGGGCTGGCCGGCCCGGACGGGCTCGCCGAGGCCACGGTCTTCACCAACGTCGTCCCGGGCTCGACCGAGATCGTGCGCCCGTGGGTCGAGGCGCTGCGCAACGTCGGGTTCGCGGTCTTCGCCAAGCCGAAGTCGACCGACGACTCCGACGTCGACGACGACATGCTCGCCCACATCGAGGCGCGTCGCCTCGAGGGCTCGCTGAGCCACGTCGTCGTGGCGTCCGGGGACGGGCGGGCGTTCCGCGAACCGCTCGAGGACCTCGTCGAGCAGGGCGTCCGCGTCACCGTCATCGGGTTCCGGGAGTACGCCGCGTTCGCGGTGGCCTCGGACGTCGTCGCCTTCCTCGACCTCGAGGAGATCGAGGGCGTGTTCCGCGAGCCGCTGCCGCGCGTCAGCCTCGACACCCTGCCCGCCGGTGGTGCCTGGCTCCAGCCGCTGCGCTCGCTCCGGTCGCTGCTCGACCGGTAGCGCCCCGGTTCCGAGCGCCCCGGGTCCGAGCGCCCCGGTTCCGAGCGCCCCGATTCCGAGCGCCCCGGTCCCGAGCGAAGGGCACCTTCGGTCGAATAGATCGATCAGGGGCGCCCCTCGCCGGAACGCCGCCGCGGCACCCCGTTCCGCGCGAAGGGCACCTTCGGTCGGATAGACCGGCCGTGGGCACCCCTCGCCGGAACGCCGCACACTCACCGACGTGGACGCGCCGGAGCACTGGGGGACCTCGGCGCTCGAGCGCGCCCGGCGCACCCCGGCCGACGCGCTCGTCCCGCACCCGAGCGCCCGCTGGACCCGGGCCGCCACCAGCACCGCGTCGCCGGAACACCTCTGGCGCTGGCTCACCCAGCTCACGGTCGCGCCCTACAGCTACGACCTCCTCGACAACCTCGGCCGCCCGAGCCCGCGAAACCTCACCCCGGACGCCGACCACCTCAGCGTCGGGCAGCGCCTGCTGGTGCTCTTCGTGATCGACTCCTTCGTCGAGGGCGAGCACCTGACGCTGCGCCTCCGCCGCCCCGGCTCCGATCTCGTCGGCGAGTTCGCCATCACCTACGCGATCCGTCCCGACGGCGAGGGACGCACCCGCCTCGTCGCGACCGTCCTGGTCGACGGGACCCGCGGCACCGTCGGGACCATGGTCCGGTACGCCCTCGCGTGAGGTGACCTGATCATGATGCGCCGGCAGCTGACCCGTCTCGGCGCCCTCGCGGTGGACTCACCAGACTGGACCCCATGAGCCCCCGGCGACTCCACGCCCCGATCGTCCTGACCTGCGACGACGCCGGTGTCCTGCGCGACGCGGTCGTGGACGTCGACGACGCCGGGCGCATCAGCCACGTCGGACCCCGCGCCCAGGCCCCGGCCACGGACGCCCCGACGACGACGGTGACCGGCCTGCTCATGCCCGGGCTGGTCAACACCCACGCGCACACCCCCCTGGCGCTGCTGCGGGGGATGGGCGGCGACCTGCCGCTGATGCGCTGGCTCACCGAGGTCGTCTGGCCCGCCGAGGCCCGCCTCGAGGCCCCGGACGTGCGTACCGGGATGCTCGCGGGCGGCCTCGAGATGCTGCGCCACGGCGTCACGACCTCCACCGAGATGTACTTCTGGGCCGAGACCGTCGTCGATGCCGTCCTCGAGCTCGGGTCCCGCGTCGTCATGACCCCCGGGATCATCACCGCGCCGGGCATGGACCGGCTCGGCACCTGGGAGCAGATGCGCGACGGCATCTCGGCCTGGATCGACGCGGACGGGCTGCGGTTCGGGCCGGGGGAGCGCGTCGAGCTCGGGTACGGCGCGCACTCAGCCTACACGCTCTCGGCGGACGCCGTCGCGACGACGGCGGCCGCGGCCCGCGAGCGCGACGCGCTGCTGCACATCCACGTCGCCGAGGCGCAGGGCGAGGACGACGAGGTCCGGGCCGTCTACGGCTCGGTGCCCGCGATGCTCGAGACGACGGGGAGCCTCGACGGCCGGGTGCTCGCGGCGCACGCGATCCAGCTGTCCGACCAGGACCTCGAGATCTTCGCCCGCCACGACGTCGCCGTCGCGCACTGCCCCGGCTCGAACGCGAAGCTCGCGGCCGGCGTCGCGCGGGTCGCCGAGATGCTGACGGCCGGGCTGCGCGTGGGCCTCGGGACCGATTCGCCGGCCTCCAACGACGACCTCGACCTGTGGGAGGAGCAGCGCCTCGCCTCGCTGTTCGCCCGCCAGCGCGCGGCCGACGCGACGGCGCTGACCGCCGCCGACGTACTCCACCTCGCCCCGGGGGGCGGCGCCGTGGCGTTGGGCCGCGACGACCTGGGCCGGCTGCGCCCCGGGGCGTGGGGCGACGTCGTGCACGTGGACCTCGACGACCCGGCCTTCGTCGACCCGGACGACGACGCCCAGCTGGTGTCCAACCTCGTGTGGTCCGCGGGTGCGCGGGCAGTCCGCGACGTGTGGGTCGCGGGAGAGCCGGTACTCGCGGACCGCGCCCCCACCCGCGTGGACCCGGGGGAGATCCTGACCGCCGCACGGACGTCGGGCCGTCGGATCAAGGGCTGAGGCTCGTCCTCGCGGCCCCGACGTTGTCGGGGGGTCGCGTTATCGTGCGAACATGTATTCGAACGGCGCGGTCGACGGCGGAGACACGGTCAGCGCGGAGCTGGCTGTGCTGCTCGCGCGCCTCGGTGAGCTCGCGCAGGCTCCCACCGACTCCCCGGATGTCTCCGGGGTGGAGTGGGTGGACCGGATCGCGCTCTCCGAGCAGGTGCGGGCCGCGCTGGCGGCGGCGCAGCACACCGCGATGGTGGCTTTCGCCCGTGCTCAGGTCGAGGTCCAGAGCATCGAGGTCGCCGCGGGTCGGCTCGATCCACG
>JAICLN010000210.1 GCA_025925615.1 Actinomycetospora sp.
CGGGCCCCCGGGGGGGGCGCCCCGGGCCTTCTACCCCCCGGCGGGGGGCGGCCCCGCCCCCTTCGCGCCGCCCCCCCCCCCCACGCTCGGTGATCATGGCTCGCGAGCCCGGCCGCAGCGGATGACGGATGATCGTGGCTCGCGAGCCCGACCGCACCGATGACGGATGTCCCGAACGCTCCGACCGGAGCAGGCTGACCCCGTGGACGGGAGCCGGCGATGAGCGCGCTCGACGAGCGCCCCCGCGCGCACCACCGGCGCTGGGCGCTCGTCTTCGGCATCGCGGGCGTCGGGCTGCTGCCGTGGATCGTCATCCTCTACGTCGTCCAGCCCCGGACCGCCGCGGTCGACGACCTGCCGCTGGCCGCCACCGGGGCCGTGGCCGCGATCGCCGCCGGGCTGCTCGCCAGCGCCGTAGCGGCCCTCGTCGGCTCGCCCTACCTCGTCATGACGACGGCCGCGACCGGCCAGATCGCGCTGTGCACCGGGTTCTTCCACCTCGTCACCGGCACCGCGTACGACCCACGCGCCGCCGCCTTCACCACCGTGCTCGTCCTGGGGCCGATCGTCGTGCTCTGCGGTGCCCTCGCGTGGCGGCACGGGGGCGCCGCGGACCCGGCGCCCCCGTCCCGCGTGCTCGCCGTGGTGCTCGTGGTGGCCGCCGTCGCGGTCGCTGCCGCCTGGGCCGGCGCGGCCTCCTCGATGCACGTCCCGCCCGCGGACGCCGTCCACCTGAAGCTCACCTGGATCACCCTCGACGTCGCCGAGGCCGTCACGCTCCTGGCGACCGCCGCGGCGCTGCGCCGGCGGCCCGTCCTCGTGCCCGCAGTGGCGGCTGCGGCCGGGGCGCTGCTGTGCTGCGACGTCTGGTTCAACGTCGTCGGGGCGGTGGGGGAGGCGCGGACCGAGGCGGTCCAGATGGCCTTCGTGTCGATCCCGCTGGCCGTCGCGGCGTTCGTCGTCGGCGTCCGCGAGGTCCGCCACCGCCACCGACACGGCCGGCGGATCTCCCCGCGCTGAACCCCCTGCCGAACCCTCAGGCCGAGTGGACCAGCGACACCCCGGCCCCGCTCATCTCGGCCAGGGCGAGGTCGGTGGTCACCGGTAGCACGCCGGCCGTCAGGTCGAGCAGCACCGACGTCGTGAAGCCCTCGCGGACCGCGTCGAGGGCGGTCGCGCGCACGCAGTGGTCGGTGGCGATGCCGCAGATCTCGATGATGTCGACGTCGCGCCCGCGCAGCCAGGCGGTCAGCGTCGCACCGGACGACGAGACGCCCTCGAACGCCGAGTACGCCGCGGTGTGCCGGCCCTTGGAGAACACCTCCTCGAGGGGCGCGACGTCGAGCTCGGGGTGGAACGCCGCGCCGGGGTCACCGACCAGGCAGTGCACCGGCCAGCTGTCGACGAAGTCGGGGTCGGAGGAGAAGTGCGCGCCCGGCTCCTCGTGGTAGTCGCGGGAGGCGACGACGTGGCTGTAGCGGCCGTGCTCGGCGGACAGATGCGCACTGATCGCCGCTGCGGTGGCCGCCCCGCCCGCGACCCCCATCGAGCCGCCCTCGCAGAAGTCGACCTGGACGTCCACCACGATCAGCGCGCGCGCCATGCGACACACTAACCACGCGGGGTGATCAGTCGAGGAACGTCGTCGGGAGCGCCGGCTCACCGCGGGAGAGCTTCAGGCCCTCCCACGGGATCGCGACCAGGTTCGCCCGCAGGTGCTCGCGGGCCTCGCCGAGGCCGGGCAGCCCGCTCACCGGCTCGCCGCTCTTCACCAGCGCGACGGGCACCACGCGGTCGTGCTCCCCGACCTCGACCGACCGGTCGCGCCGGTGCACGACCTCCTCGGTCGCGGTCCCGGTCGGCCGGTGCCGGCGCACGGCGGACTTCGCGCCGCCACGGGACTCCTTCGACGACGAGCGCTTCGCCACCGGACGTCCCTCGACCTCGACGAGCTTGTAGACCATGCCCGCGGTCGGGGCGCCGGACCCGGTGACGACCGAGGTGCCGACCCCGTACGCGTCCACCGGCTCGGCGCGCAGCCCGGCGATGGCGTGCTCGTCGAGGTCGCCGGAGAGCACGACCCGGGTCGAGGTGGCGCCGAGCGAGTCCAGCTGGGCGCGGGCGCGCTGGGCCATGACGCCGAGGTCGCCCGAGTCGATCCGCACCGCTCCGAGCTCGGGGCCCGCGACGCGGACCGCGGTCTCGATGCCCCCGGTGATGTCGTACGTGTCGACGAGCAGGGTCGTCCCGACGCCGAGGGCGTCGACCTGCGCCCGGAACGCCTCCTCCTCGGTGTCGTGCAGCAGCGTGAACGCGTGGGCCGAGGTACCCGTCGTCGGGATCCCGTACCGGGCGGCCGCCTCGAGGTTGGACGAGGCGTCGAACCCGGCGAGGTAGGCGGCGCGGGCGGCGGCGACGGCCGCCTCCTCGTGCGTGCGGCGCGACCCCATCTCGATGAGCCGGCGGCCGTTCGCGGCCGTCGTCATGCGGGCCGCGGCGGAGGCGATCGCGCAGTCGTGGTTGAGGATCGAGAGCACGAGGGTCTCGAGCAGCACGCACTCGGCGAACGTCCCGCTGATCGAGAGGACCGGCGAGCCCGGGAAGTACAGCTCGCCCTCGGGGTAGCCGGCGATGTCCCCGGCGAACTGCGTCGACGCCAGGTGCTCCAGCGTCCGCTCGGAGATCGCACCCGTCGCCCGCAGCGCATCGAGCTCCGGCTCACCGAAGGAGAACCGCGCGAGCGCCTCGAGCAGCCGGCCGACGCCGGCGACCACGCCGTAGCGGCGGCCGTGGGGCAGGCTGCGGGCGAAGACCTCGAACGTGCACCGGCGTCCGGCGGTGCCGTCGGCGAGCGCCGCGCCGAGCATCGTGAGCTCGTACTGGTCGGTCATCAGCGCCGTACCGCTCGTCATCCGGCCAGCCTAGGGGGCGGGCCCGTGCGCGCACCGACGCCGAGCTGAGACGATGGGGACATGCGCGTGCACGTCGGCCGGGGCGGGTGTGGTCCCGGGACGGCTGTCCGGCTCTCCGCGCCCGCCGAGCCGGCGACCAGCGTCGAGGAGCGGCCCGAGGAGCTCGTCGACGCCGACACCCCGTGGCAGACGATCGTCTGGAACGACCCCGTGAACCTCATGTCCTACGTGACCTGGGTATTCCAGAAACTGTTCGGCTACGACAAGGCCACGGCGACCGCGCTGATGATGGACGTGCACCACAAGGGCCGGGCGACGGTGTCGTCGGGCAGCCGGGAGAAGGTGGAGGGCGACGTCGCCAAGCTCCACGCGGCCGGGCTGTGGGCGACGATGCAGCGGTCGTCGTAGCCCGTGCGCGCCTGGAAACGGCACGGCCGCGGTGAGCGGGCCCGCTTCGTCGCCACCCTCGACCCGCCCGAGGCCTCGGTGCTGCGTGGCCTCGTCGGGCAGGTCGACGACATGCTCTCCGGGCGGTCCGCCGCCTCTCCGAGCGACGAGCTGTCCGCGCTCACCGGCATCCGCACCGGCCTGTCGACGCCGCCGGAGGACCCGGTGCTCGCGCGCCTGCTCCCGGAGTTCCACCGTCCTGACGCGGATCCGGGCCGCGACGCCGACGAGGGTCACGACGACGGCGGGGCCGGCACCGGTCCCGACGATGCGGCACTGGCCGCCGCGCTGCGCTCGGTCCGCGAGCCGGAGCTCATCGAGGCCAAGCGCGACGCCATCGCGACGATGCTCACCTCGCTCCCGACCGGCGGCGGACGGGTCGAGCTGACCGTGCCCCAGGCCGAGGCGTGGCTGTCCGCGGTGAACGACGTCCGCCTCGCCCTGGGCACGGCGCTCGAGGTGAGCGAGGACATGCCCGAGCAGCTCCCGCCGGACGACCCCCGCGCCGACCACCTGCCCGTCTACCACTGGTTGACCTGGTTGCAGGACTCGCTGGTCACCGTGCTGATGCGGTGACGACCGTCGCCGGAGTTCCGCGCTGACCGGGCCGTGGCCGCCACGTAGGGTGGACGGCGTGCTGGTCATCCGTGCCGACCTCGTCGAGGAGATGGTGGCGCACGCGCGGCGCGACCACCCGCGCGAGGCGTGCGGTCAGCTGCTGGGCCCGGAGGAGAGCGACCGGCCCGAGCGCTACGTGCCGATGACCAACGCCGACGACGCCGAGGCGCGCGGCAGCGACTACCGGTTCGACTCCCGCGAGCAGTTCGCCGTGCACAAGCAGGCGATGGCGAACGACGAGGAGCCCGTCGTCGTCTTCCACTCGCACACCCGGGTGCCCCGCCGCCCGCTGACCGACTCCGGGCTGCCCGAGGCGTACCCGTCGGTCAAGGACATCGAGTACATGGGCCTGCAGCCCGGCGTGCACTTCGCGATCGTCGCCCTGACGGGTCCCGACGCCGAGCCCGACCTGCGGTCGTTCCTGCTGGACGACGCGGGCGAGGTCGTCGAGGACGAGGTCCAGGTCGTGGAGAACTACATGTTCTCCCACACCGGCGCGGCTGATGTTCCCCCCGTCGCTGCGCTCGCCCCGGACGTCCCCGACCGTTCCTGAGCCGTTCTCGACCGTCCCGGAACAACCCGCCGTCGTGCGACGCTGTCCCCAGCAATCGAACTCGTCCCCCTGGAGGAATCGCCGTGTCCGCCACCGTCTCGATCCCGACGATCCTGCGCACCCACACCGGTGGGGAGAAGCAGGTCAAGGCCGACGGGTCGACGCTGCAGGAGGTCATCACCGACCTCGAGGCGAACCACCCCGGCATCAAGGACCGCCTGGTCACCGACGGTGCGCTGCACCGGTTCGTGAACGTCTACGTCAACGACGAGGACGTCCGCTTCGCCGGCGGCCTGGACGCGCAGGTGCCCGACGGCGGCACCGTGACGATCCTGCCCGCGGTCGCCGGCGGCCGCTGAGCCCGTCCGCGGCTCGCACCCTCATCCCCGCTGGAGCACCCGATGGCGCGGTACGACTCCCTGCTCGACGCCCTGGGCGACACCCCCATGGTGGGGCTGCCCTCGTTCTCGCCGGCGCCGCACGTGCGGCTGTGGGCCAAGCTCGAGGACCGCAACCCCACCGGCTCGATCAAGGACCGTCCCGCGCTCCGGATGATCACGAAGGCGGAGGAGGACGGGCTCCTGACGCCCGGCTGCACGATCCTCGAGCCGACGTCGGGCAACACCGGCATCTCGCTGGCGATGGCTGCGAAGCTCAAGGGCTACGAGCTGGTCTGCGTCATGCCGGAGAACACCTCGGCCGAGCGGCGCCAGCTCCTCGAGATGTACGGCGCGAAGATCATCTTCTCGCCGGCCGCGGGTGGGTCGAACCAGGCGGTGGCCACCGCCAAGGAGATCGCGGCCGAGAACCCCGACTGGGTCATGCTCTACCAGTACGGCAACCCGGCCAACGCGCTCGCGCACTACGAGGGCACCGGCCCGGAGGTGCTGCGCGACATGCCGACGATCACGCACTTCGTCGCCGGGCTGGGAACGACGGGGACGTTGGTCGGTACCGGCCGCTACCTGCGCGAGCACAAGCCGGACTGCCAGATCATCGCCGCGGAGCCCCGCTACGGCGAGCTGGTCTACGGCCTGCGCAACATCTCCGAGGGCTTCGTCCCCGAGCTCTACGACCCGGACGTGCTCACCGGGCGCTATTCGGTCGGCGCCTACGACGCGCTGCGCCGCACCCGCCAGCTCGTCGAGCAGGAGGGGATCTTCGCGGGCATCTCGACCGGTGGGATCCTGCACGCCGCGCTGGCGCAGGCCGAGAAGGCCGCGGGCGGCGACGCCGAGGCCGACATCGTGATGGTCGTGTGCGACGGCGGGTGGAAGTACCTGTCCACCGGGGCGTACGCCGGGACCCTCGAGGAGGCCTCGGAGGCCCTCGAGGGCCAGCTCTGGGCCTGACCGATTCCTCACGCTCTCCCTGCTCGGCGGCGGTAACCTCGAGCGGGTGAGCAGCCCCACGGATGTGGTCAAGGCGAAGCCCCGCGTGTTCCCCGAGCACCCGCTGCGGGCGGCGATCGGGATGCTGGTCTTCCTGGCCGTGCTGTGGGTGATCGAGGCGGTCGACCAGTTCGTGCTCGGCGGCGCGCTCGACCAGGACGGCATAGAGCCGCGCCAGGTCGACGGGCTCGCCGGCATCCTGTGGGCGCCCCTGCTGCATGCGAGCTGGGCGCACCTCATCGCGAACTCGCTGCCCTTCCTCGTGCTCGGGTTCCTCGTGCTCGCGGGCGGGCTCGGCCAGTTCCTCGCGGTGACGGCGCTCGTGTGGCTGCTCGGCGGGTTCCTGACGTGGCTGACCGGCGGCTTCGGCGTCACGATCGGCGCCTCCGGGGTGATCTTCGGCTGGCTCGCGTTCCTGCTGTTCCGCGGCCTGTTCGCGCGCTCCGGGCGCCAGATCGCGCTCGCCGTCGTGCTGCTCCTGCTCTACGGCGGCGTGCTGTGGGGCGTCCTCCCCGGGACCCCCGGCGTCTCCTGGCAGGCCCACCTGTTCGGGGCCCTGTCGGGCGTCCTCGCGGCCCGTCTCGTCGCGTCCGCGGACCGCCGCGCCGGCGCCGGTCGCCCTCCCTCCGGTCCGGTGTCGCCCTCTCCGATCGGCCCGTAGGGTGCCTGCGTGGAACTGATCGTCCTGGGGTGCTCGGGCAGCGGCGCCGGACCCACCTCGCCGGCCTCGGGCTACCTCGTCCGCACCCACGGGACGACGCTCGCGATGGACCTCGGCAACGGCACGTTCGGGACCCTCCAGCGCCACCTGGACCCCTTCGACCTCGACGCCGTCGTGCTCTCCCACCTGCACCCCGACCACTGCGCCGACGTCTCCGGCCTCGTCGTGCACCGGCGCTACCACCCGGACGGGCCGGGCAAGGTGCTGCCGCTGCACGGCCCCAGCGAGTCGGAGGTCCGCCTCGCCGTGGCCTACGCGCCGTCGTCGGACGAGCGCGTCGCGACCGACCTCACCGACGTCTTCGACTACCACGTCTTCGCCGACGGGCCGGCCGGCGTCGGCGACATCGCCCTGTCGAGCGCGCCCGTCGACCACCCCTGCGAGGCCTACGGCGTCCGGCTCGAGCACCAGGGCCGCTCGCTGGTCTACTCCGGCGACACCGGCCCGTGCCGCAGCCTCGTCGAGCTCGCCGCGGGTGCCGACGTCCTGCTCTGCGAGGCCACCTGGACCGACTCGCCGGACCGTCCGCCGGGCGTGCACCTCTCCGGCACGCAGGCCGGCCGGGTCGCCCGCGAGGCCGGCGTGGAGCGGCTGCTCATCACCCACGTCCCGGCCTGGTACGACGGCGAGGAGCTGCTCGCCGAAGCGCGCATCCAGTACGACGGGCCCGCCGAGCTCGTCCGCGCGGACGCGCACTACACCATCTGACCCGGTCCCCCGACCCGCTCTGGAGCCCGTCGTCGGGCCGGTCTCTAGGGTGGACTCCCGTGGCACGCAGTGACGGCAGGACCGACGACGAGCTCCGCCCCATCGAGATCCGTCGGGGGTTCCAGCAGCACCCCGCGGGGTCCGTGCTCGTGTCCTTC
>JAICLN010000163.1 GCA_025925615.1 Actinomycetospora sp.
CGAGGTCGGCCAGGTCGCCCCCCGGCCGGTCCGCTCCCCCGACCACGCGATCCACGCGTACGGCTCCCCGAGATCCCGCTCCTCGACGAGGCGGAGCGCGCCCCGGGCCGTGAGCGCCCACACCGGTGAACCGCCCCGGTGCCCGCGAGCCGTTCCTCGTCCGACGGGTATGCGGAGGACTCATGGAAACCATCAGCAGCGCGCCCCGGCGTGCCGGGCGGCGAGAACGCCCGGTCCCCGGCGTCGTCGGCGACGACGGCGTCCCCCTCGACGTCACGATCCGCGGCACCCGCGGGCCGACCGTGATCTTCTGCCACGGCTTCACGGTCGACTCGCACTTCTGGGCGCCGCAGATCGCCGCGCTCGACGGCCACGCCCGGGTGGTGACGTGGGACCAGCGCGGCCACGGACGCTCCGGCTGGGGCGAGGTTGCCCACGGCACGGTGGAGCAGACCGGACGTGACCTCGCGGCCGTCGTCGACGCCGTGGCGCCGTCGTCGCCCGTCGTACTCGTCGGGCACTCCATGGGCGGGATGAGCATCCTCGCGCTGGCCCGCCTGCGGCCCGAGTGGTTCGGCACGCGCATCGTCGGGGCGTTCCTCGTCGCGACCTCGGCCGGTGAGCTGGTGCGCGAGGGCCCCCTCGGGATCGTGCACGACGTCGCGCGCCGGCTCGGCGTGCTCCCGCACATCGTGGCCGGGGCGCGGATGGCCGCGCCGGTCGCCGACCTGCTGCCGTGGCGGGCCTCGTGGCTCGGGCGCTGGACGATCCGGCGGCTGCTGTTCACCGCCGAGGCCAGCGACGCCGAGGTTCGCGACGCCCAGACGGTCAGCGAGCGGCTGCCGCTGCCGGTGGGGCAGGCCTTCGGGGCCTCCCTGCTCGCCTTCGACGAGTCCGGGACGCTGCCGGTGCTGGCCCGGGTCCCCGTCGTCGTGGTCACCGCCGCGCAGGACCGCGTCACCCCGGCCGTGCACGGGCGGCGCATCACCGACGCGATCGGGCCCTCGGCGCGGTTGGTGGAGGTCGAGGGGGCCGCACACGCGGTCACCGTCACCCACCACGCGATCGTCGACACCGCACTGCTCGAGCTCGTGCACGAGGTGCATCCCGGTGGGGTGGTCCGGCGCGGGGCGTGATCGCGGAGGTTGCGCCCGCGGCAGCGCTGCTGACAGTGTCGCCGCACTCGAGTCCTCCGGTTGAGCCCCCAGCCGCGGTGACGCTGCTCGCGACGACCGCCCGGACCGCCCCGGTGCGGTGGCGGGGGACGACCATGACGCACGCGGGAACGGCCCCGCCAGGGCCCAGTGCGGTTCCGGACGGTGCCGTCGTGACCACCGGGACCGCCCGGTCGCCGGCGCACGCCACGTCGCGGGTCGACGCCGGAAACGAGGACTTCGCCGCGCTGGTGCCCGTCTTCGTCGAGCACGCCGCGTGCGGCAGCGACGACCCGCGCCGGAGCGAACTGCGCGACCGGCTCGTCGTCTCCTACCTCCCGGTCGCCCGGAACATCGCCCGACGCTTCGCGCGGCGCGGTGAGCCCACCGAGGACCTCGAGCAGGTGGCGACCGTCGGGCTGATGCACGCCGTGGACCGGTTCGACCCCGGACGCGAACGCGACTTCCTCTCCTACGCGGTCCCGACGATCATGGGCGAGGTCCGGCGCTACTTCCGGGACTCCGCGTGGTCGGTGCGCACCCCGCGCAGCGTCAAGGACCGCTACCTCGCCGTCGGGACCGCCACCTCGGCACTGTCCCAGCGTCTCGGCCGCGCCCCGACGGTCGCGGAGATCGCGGACCACCTGACGCTCACGCGCGAGGAGGTGACCGAGGCGGTCGCGGCGCACGGGTCGTACCACCCGGCGTCGCTCGACGAGACCCTCGGCGAGGGCGACGACTCGTCGCTCGCCAACGTGCTCGGCTCGGTCGACCCGGAGTTCGATCGCGTCGAGGTGCGCGAGCTGGTCCGGTCGCTGGTGGCGAGCCTGCCGCAGCGGGAGCGCACGATGCTCGCCCTGCGGTTCGTGCACGAGCAGACCCAGGCCGAGATCGCGTCGGTGCTGTGCATCTCGCAGATGCACGTCTCGCGGTTGCTGACGCGGACGCTGGCGGCGCTGCGCAGCCAGGTGGAGGCCCAGATCCGGGCCGAGGAGGGTGACGGACCGCCCGTCGCGGTCTGACACAGGGTGCCGAAATCCGCACGCGTGCCCACCCACACGGCGGGCCGAAACCCCCGCGCCGACATCTGAACGTGACGGTCTGGTTACGACGTGTCGGATTCCTGTCCCTTTGTGACCCGTTACGCGTAGTTGATCAGTATTTCGCGCGGTATGCCCGACTCGCGGGGCGGGCCACTGGTGCGCACCATCCACCGATCGAGCGCGGCCGACCCCATCGGCCGAGCCCGCCGTCGAGCCACCCACGCGACCCGGGAGACCCATGTCCACCACCGCCGAAGGACCCGTGCTGACCACGGGCACCGGGCTGCGCCGCACCGTCGGGTTCAGCGCGCTGATGTTCATCTCGCTCGGCTCGATCATCGGGTCGGGCTGGCTGCTGGGTGCGCTCACGGCCGCGAAGTCCGCCGGCGGCGCGTCGATCCTGTCCTGGCTGCTCGCCGGGGTCATCGTCATCCTGCTGGCGCTGGTCCACGCCGAACTGGGCTCGACCTACCCGGTGGCCGGCGGCACCGCGCGGTACCCGCGCCTGGCGTTCGGGTCGATCGCCGGCTTCGCGGCGGGCTGGGTCGGGTGGATCCAGGCCGTGGCGATCGCGCCGATCGAGGTCGAGGCGGCACTGTCCTACCTCGACCACCTCGTGCACGGGCTCGTGGACGACAACGGCAACCTCACGGGCATCGGGTTCCTGCTCGCCGCGGCGCTCATGGTGCTGTTCACCGGCATCAACCTGCTCGGGGTGGCCTTCCTCGCCGAGACCAACCGGATCACGGTGCTGTGGAAGATCGCGATCCCGGTGCTCACGGTGATCGTGCTGGTCTTCGTGTCCTTCCACGGGTCGAACTTCACCGCGGGCGGCGGCTTCGCCCCGTTCGGGGCGCACGGGGTGTTCGCCGCCCTGCCGCTCGGCGTGGTGTTCGCCCTGCAGGGCTTCGAGCAGGCCGCCCAGATGGGTGGCGAGGCCCGCAACCCGCAGCGGGACATGCCGCGGGCCCTGATCGGTGCCGTCGCGGTCGGCGTCGTGATCTACCTGGCCCTCGAGGTCGCGTTCATCGGTGCCCTCGACCCGGCCAACCTGGCGGGCGGCTGGGCCGACCCGATCGGCAAGGGCGACTTCGGCCCCTACGTGACGATCGCCGGGGCCCTCGGCCTGACGTGGCTGTCGATCCTGCTCTACGTCGACGCCTTCATCTCGCCGGCCGGCACCGGCCTCGTCTACGTGGCGACGTCGGCGCGCCTGTCGTACGCGCTCAGCCAGTCCGGGTTCGCGCCCAAGGGACTGTCGAAGATCTCCAAGCGCGGCATCCCGTGGGTGTCGACGGTCGTGGCGTTCATCGTCGGGATCATCGCGTTCCTGCCGTTCCCGAGCTGGCAGTCGCTGGTCTCGCTCGTGACGTCCGCGACGGTGATCATGTACGGCTTCGCGCCGCTCACGCTCGCGGCACTGCGCAAGGCCGATCCGGACCGGAACCGTCCCTACAGGATGCCCGCGGCCGCCGTCATCGCCCCGCTGTCGTTCATCGCGGCGAACGAGATCATCTACTGGTCGGGCTGGACGACCCTCTGGAAGCTCTACGTCGCGATCCTCGTCGGCTTCGTGCTCTTCGCGATCTACCGGGCCGTGCAGACCTCGCGGAAGGGTGTCCCGCCGGGCGCGAAGGACCTGCAGCTGCGGTCGCTGGGCTGGATCCTGCCGTGGCTGGGCGGGATCGGGATCATCTCGGCCCTCGGCCAGTACGACGCGGCGGTCACGCTGATCCCGGAATGGATCGACCTGATCCTCATCGCGGCCTGGTCACTGGTCATCTACTTCCTCGCGGTGCGCATGGTGATGCCGCGCGAGGCCGTGGCGGCGCAGGTCGAGATCGAGGCTGCGGACGCGGCCGCGGAGCCGGAGGAGCTGCACGCGTAGCCCCCCGTTCCGCACCGACGACGGGCGGGTAGGTGGTCCGGCCGTCGACGCGCTGACCGGCCCGCCACGCCCGTCGGTGGTGGGCTGACCGGCCCCGGCACGGCAGGATGCCGCCGTGGCGCAGGACGAGGACGCACCCGGGGCACCCGACGTCGAGGACGCTGCCGACGAGCTCTACGGCCTGCACCCCGACCACTTCGTCCCCCGCCGCACCGAGCTGGTGAAGGCGGCGCGGGCGGCCAAGGACAAGGACGCCGCCACCGCCATCGGTGCCCTGCGCAAGCCCTCGCTCGGCGCCTGGTTGGCCAACGTGCTGGCGCGCGAGTCACCGGACGAGGTCGCGGCGCTCGAGGAACTCGGCGCCTCGTTGCGCTCGGCCCAGGAGGAGCTCTCCGGGGACGCGCTCCGGACCCTCACCCGGCAGCGTCGGGAGCTCGTGGGGGCACTGGTCGCGCGGGCCCGGCGGCTGGCGCGGGCCGACGGCGTCGGGGTCGGGGACTCGGTGGCACGCGACCTGGAGAACACGATCGCCGCGGCGCTCGCCGACGACGGGGCCGCGCGCGCGTTCGCGGCCGGGCGCCTGACGACCGCGTTGGAGCCCGGCGTCGGGTTCACCGGCGGGGTCGAGCCGTCGCGGGGCACCCGGCGGCCGCCACCGCCGCGCGGGTCGGGGACGGCGACCCGTCGACCACCGCCGCGCCGGGAGTCGCCCGACGCCGAGCCCCCGGCGGACGACGACGAGGCACAGGACGACGGGCGCGCGGCCGAGGAGGAGCGCGCGCGGGCCCGGGGGGGCGCCGACCGCGCGGGGGAGCGGGCCCGCGAGGAGCGTGACGACGCCGACCGCGTGGCCGAGCGCGCCCGGGCCCGCGCCGAGCAGGCCGTGTCCGATCACGACGAGGCGACCGAGACCGTCACGACGCTGCGGGAGCGGCTCGAGCGTGCGGAGGCCGCTCAGGAGCGGGCGCGGGAGCAGGACGAGGCCGCCCGGCAGGCCCGCGAGGAGGCCGACACCGCCGCCGACGAGGCCCGCCGGGCGCTCGACCAGGCCGAGGCGGAGCGCGCCGACCTGGAGTGATCAACCGGTCGACGACGTGGCTTTCCTCCCGCTGGGTGCAAGCAATCAGGGGAGCACGCCGATAGGGCTTCGCTTGCATCCGGGCCTGTGGATCAGCCGCGCGCGTACGGCTTCAACGGCGGCTCGGCGAGCACGTGCGGGTAGGTCGCGACCTGGAACGCGACGCCCGCGGTGTAGGCCGCGAGACGGGCCGGGAAGGTCAGCGGGTCGACGCCGGGCTGGAGCAGCTGGGTGCACACCGACCGGTCGATGCGCGCTGCCGAAGCCGGCCCGTCGTGGTCGAGCGCGTCGATCACCAGGGCGTAGGCCACCGGGTCGAACGAGCCCATGGACAGGTGGTCGGCGACGTGGCCGAGGCAGACGTCGAAGGTCGAGATGTTGGCGCGGCGCCCGGCCCCCGTCGTGAGCGCCGAGCTCGGGGCCGGCCCGAGGTTCGGCACGACGACCTCGTCGGTCGGGGTGAACATCTGCGTGTAGTCGATGCCGGCGAAGGTCTCGGGCCCGGAGTTCAGCGCCGTCGTGAAGTGCGAGAACGACTGCTGCTGCCAGAACGCGGGCGCGCAGCCCGCCGCCGCGCAGACCGGGTAGGCGTCGAGGGTGCCGTGGTTGGAGGGGTCGATGCCGATGACGTCGCCGACCTTCGCCCGGGTGTCCGGCCAGTACTTCAGCGCCCAGCGCCCGATCATCCCGCCCTGGGAGAAGCCGACGACCGCGACCTTCTGCCCGCTGCGCGCGCGGACCGCCCGGATCGCGTTCACGACGTACTCGGCGCCGACCTGGATGTCACTCATCTCGTGGTTCGGCAGCTCGACCGAGCAGAACGGCCGGCCCGCGGCGGTGAACGCGCGGAAGTAGTTCCAGCTGAAGTTCTCCTGCGGGGTGAGCGTGGTGCCGGCGATGAACAGCGCGACGGGACGCGAGGCGTTCGTCGTACCGGGCCCGCAGGTCAGCGCCGCGTCGAGGGTGCTCTGCGGGACGTCGAAGGCGGGCCCGGAGCTGCCCGCCCCGCCGTCGGAGCCGCCGCCCCAGGCCGGGACCGCCGCCGAGGCGCCGGTCGCGCCGACGACGAGCGCGGCCGCCGTCGCCAGGGCCACGACCGCGGCGCGCACCGCCCGGCCCGCGTCGTGACCGACCGTACGGGCGCTGTGCCGCCCCGTGATCCGTCGCACGCACCCCGAACGACCGGCTGTTCCATCGGATGCGATCTCCGCCGGTGAGTGGCCGGCCGTATCGGCGTGCTCCCCTGATTCTGGCGTCGGACGCCAGGAACGTGCCCCTATCGGCGTGCTCAGGAGGACGCTGCCACGAGGGGGGCGACCCGTCGTCAGGAACCGGCCCGCGGACCCCCGGGTCGGGCCACGGCGTCGGAGCGCGTGGCGGTCGGTGCGCCGAGAGCGCGGGAGATGCCGCGGGCCGCGGCGCGCACCGCCGGCACGAGCGTGCGGGGCTCGATCCCGCCGCCCTCGCTCGGCGAGGGCACCACCACCGACAGGGCGGCGACGACGGTGTCGTCCTCCCCGCGCACCGGCGCGGCCACCGAGAGGGCCATGAGGTCGATCATCCCGTCGCACACCGCGACCCCGTCGCGGCGCACCGCGGCGAGGACGCGGCGCAGCGCCGCGGGGTCGGTGACGGTCTTCGGGGTGTAGGCCACCAGCCGCTCGGTGAGCACCGACTCCTGCACGACCGGCGGTGCGTGCGCGAGCAGCACCTGCCCGACCGCGGTGGGGTGCAGCGGCCACCGGCCGCCGACGCGGGAGAACACCCGCACCGCCTCCGGGTGGGCGAGGCGCTCGACGTAGACGATCTCGTGCCCGTCGCGGACCGCGAGCTGGACGTTCTGGCGGACGGCCTCGTAGAGGTCCTCGAGGATCGGCATGGCCCGCTCGCGCAGGCCGACGCTGCGCGGTGCGAGCGACCCGACCTCCCACAGGCGCAGCCCCACCCGGTACGCGCCGTCGGCCCCGCGCTCGAGCGCACCCCACCCGGTGAGCTCCCCGACCAGGCGGTGCGCGGTGGACACCGGGAGCCCGGCGCCTCGGGCGATCTCGGTGAGGGTGAGCGCGCGGTGGTCGCCGTCGAAGGCCTCGAGGATGGAGAAGACCCGGCCGGTGACGCTCGGCGCGCGGCGTCCCTCCGACGAGCTGAGCCCGCTGCCGTCGGGGAGCCCGCGGCGGGCGCGCCCGGGGGGACGCCCGGCGCGCGCGTCGGGACCCGGTTCGGCACCCGTCGTCGGCGACATCCCCGGCGCTCCTTCGCTTCCGGTGAACGGAAGGAACCCTCTCGCACCCGGGGGATCCCCGCCACTCTGGGCGCCGTGAGCCCGTCACCCGCCGACCCGCCCGCGCGCGAGGCCACCGAGCAGGACCGCATCGTCTCGGAGATCCGGACCGCCGCCGGCCTGCCCCCGTTGCGCGGTGGCCATCCCGACCGCGCCTACGGCCCCTACCGCTCGACGGCCCTGCGTGCGCCGTCGCAGCCGCTCGTGGTCACCCCGCCGAGCCTGCCCGAACGGTTCGCCCCGGTGTTCGGCGTGGCCGACGTCGGGAAGCTGGACCACGACCTCACCCGGCAGCACGTCGGGGACCCGCTCGGGGAACGCATCGTCGTCACCGGCCGGGTCCGCGACGGCGAGGGCCGGCCGGTGCGCAACCAGCTCGTGGAGGTCTGGCAGGCCAACGCCTCCGGCCGGTACCGGCACGAGGGCGACCAGCACCCGGCGCCGCTCGACCCGAATTTCTCGGGCGGCGGGCGCTGCCTGACCGACGACGACGGGCGCTACCGCTTCGTGACGATCAAGCCGGGCGCGTACCCCTGGCGGAACCACACCAACGCCTGGCGCCCCGCCCACATCCACTTCTCGGTGTTCGGGACGGCCTTCACCCAGCGTGTGGTGACCCAGATGTACTTCCCGGGCGACCCGCTCTTCGGGCTGGACCCGATCTTCTCCTCGGTCACCGACGAGAAAGCTCAGCAGCGCCTGATCGCCCGGTACGACCACGACACCACCGTCGAGGAGTGGGCCCTGGGCTACCAGTGGGACATCGTCCTCGACGGACCCGCCGCCACCCCCGAGGACCCGGACGAGCAGTGATGAGCGAACCGACAGCCTTCCCCGCGGCCTCGACGGCCCTCCCCGCCTCGATGACCGAGCCGACCCCGTCGCAGACGGTCGGCCCCTTCTTCGCCTTCGGCCTGCCGTTCGACGGCGGTGGCGACGTGGTGCCGCCCGGCACCCCCGGCGCGATCAGCGTCCACGGCACCGTCCGGGACGGCGCCGGTGCGCCGATCCCCGACGCGCTGCTCGAGTTCTGGCAGACCGGTCCGGACGGACGGCTCCCGTCGCGGGCCGGGTCGTTCCACCGCGACGGCCGCAGCTTCACCGGCTTCGCCCGCGTGCCCACCGACCGCGCCGGCGACTACGCGATCCGCACGCTGCGCCCGGCCGCGCCCGCCGGCTCGGGGGACGCGCCGCACCTCGCCGTGACGGTGTTCGCCCGCGGCCTGCTGCACCACCTGTTCACCCGCGTCTACTTCCCGAACGCTGAATCCGACGACGTGGCGAGGGCGAACGCCGCGGATCCGCTGCTCGCCTCGCTGGACGAGGACCGTCGGGCGACGCTGCTGGCGGTGCCGGACGGGTCGGCGACCGGGCCCGGGTACCGCTTCGACGTCCGCCTGCAGGGGCCCGGCGAGACGGTGTTCCTGGACCTGATCCCCGGGAGCGCGGAGTGACCGTCGACCGGACGCAGGTCGCGATCGTCGGCGGTGGCCCGGCCGGGCTGCTGCTCTCGCACCTGCTGCGGGCCCGGGGGATCGAGTCGGTGGTGCTCGAGTCGCGGCCCCGGGAGCGCGTGGAGA